>JBAYOU010000132.1:0-5205 GCA_041678065.1 Parvibaculum sp.
AGAGGCGTCGTGAAGAACCGCCACATTCTGATGAACCAGAATGATGAGACGATCTTCACCCAGACAACAACGCTGCTGATCGCTCGTAAATCTTGAACCGATTGGTCCTCATTAATTCGTCATGGCCCGGCTTGTCCGGGCCATCCACGTCTTTGCAACTCTCGTGAAGACGTGGATGACCCGCATGAAGCGGGTCATGACGTTCAAGGATAGCTTGCCGCTCTAAAGCCCCAGTACCAGCTTTGCCATGATGCCGCGCTGAACCTCGTTTGAGCCGCCATAGATGGAGGCCGCGCGGTTGTTCAGATAGCTCGGCATGAAGACGATACCTTCCTTCGGGCCGATGGGTTCGACATTGGAGCCCGGCATCCGCGCTTCATGCTGGTCCACACCGGCATAGAAGGCGATGGTCTCGATAGCGATTTCATCGAGCCGCTGGCGCATCTCCGTGCCGCGTGTCTTCAGCATGGAGGAAGCAGGGCCGGGATTCTTGCCGCCCGCCAGTTCCGCCATCACGCGATGCTCGGTCATCTCGACGGCTTTCACCTCAATGGCCACCTCCGCGATCTTTCGTGCGAAGGTCGGATCGTCAATGAGCCGCTTGCTGTCGCCCGCGCGTTCACCGGCAGCGACTTCGCGGATTTTCTCGATGCCGACTTCCAGTGCCGCCGCAAAGGCACCGCCGCGCTCAAATTCGAGAAGATATTTGGCGACGGTCCAGCCATCATTCTCTTCGCCGACGCGGTTTTTCTTCGGCACACGCACATCATCAAAGAAGACCTGATTGACCTCATGCTCGCCCGCAAGCGTGATGATCGGGTCGATCTTGAGGCCGGGTGTGTTCATGTCGATGAGCAGAAAGGTAATGCCCTGTTGCGGCTTGCCGCTGCCATCGGTCCGCACAAGGCAGAACATCATGTTTGCGAAATGCGCATGTGTGGTCCAGATCTTGGTGCCGTTCAGCACATAGTCATCGCCATCCGACACGGCCTTGAGCTGGAGCGAGGCAAGGTCAGAACCCGCGCCTGGCTCTGAATAGCCCTGACACCAATAATCCTCGCCCGAAAGAATGCGCGGCAGATAATAATCCTTCTGCTCCTTGGTGCCGAACTTCATCAGCATCGGCCCGCACATGCGAAGCCCCATCGGAGAGAGGTTTGGCGTGCCTGCCCGCACGCATTCCGAAACCCAGATATATTTCTGCATCTCGGTCCAGCCCGTGCCGCCATATTCGACCGGCCAGTTCGGTGCGACCCAGCCCTTCTTGTAGAGAATTTTCTGCCAGGCGAGGTTCCACTGCTTGTCC
The DNA here is from genome assembly GCA_041678065.1 of Parvibaculum sp. Taxonomy (GTDB): domain Bacteria; phylum Pseudomonadota; class Alphaproteobacteria; order Parvibaculales; family Parvibaculaceae; genus Parvibaculum. The sequence continues at coordinate 1,307 of JBAYOU010000132.1, forward strand.
GTAAAGACGGACGTGGTGAGCTTGCCTGCTTCTGCCAGTTCGGGTGTCAGATTCTCTGCAAGAAACTGGCGTACTTCATCGCGGAACGCGGCATCGGCCGGCGTAAGGTCGAGATTCATCGGTTTCTTCTGCTTTTCTTTTTGGGGATTCGATCACCGCAGGCAGTCTGTCGAGACTCCCATGCGGCGGCAAGCCTGATGGGCAGGCTGATCCTTGGCAAAGCGCATTGCAAAGCCGAGAGATGAGGCAAGCGCGCGTATGGCAGGGCGCACCACCGGCCTCGCCGCTGCGGAAACCGCGACGCCACACTGTCTTTGCAGTTCCTCCGGCAACAGATCAATCGCTGCCTGCGTGACAAGGCGTTGCAGCGGCTTGCCAGCCGCACCGAGCGGCGTTGCATCGCGCACCAGTGCCAGAAACTCCTGCACCGTCTCATTCGCATAAAGCTTCGGCATCATCTCGGCCATATAGGCATCCATCTCATCCGCTGATGTCGGCACCCATTCCGCACCGAAACCTTTGCCGATGACTTCGCCCTCGCGGTAGTAGCGGCTCTCATCCTCGCGCGAGAGACCGGGATCGATATAGCGCTTATAGGCGTTGAGAAATCCCCATGAGGCGGTGGCATGAACCCAGGTGAGAAGCTCAGGCTCCATCGCGCGGTAGCTTGCGCCATCATGCGTCGTTCCTGTCACGCGCTCATGCATGCGGGTGACGCGGCGAAAGGTCTGTTCCGCCATGGCGGTGGGGCCATAGGTCACGGCCATCGCCGCCATGCCCGTGCGCTCCATGCGGCGGATCGGATCAACCTTGAAGGTCGAATGATCCCACACGCCCGCGCGCACATGTTTTTCTGAAAGTTCCAGAATGACGGCCGCAATGCCGCCAATGGCGCTCACCACCGGGTTCGCGCTGATCTTCCATCCCATCGATCCGGGGCCCAAAAGCCCCGGATCGCCCTTGGGAAGGGTAAAATCGAGCCTCGGTACCGCGCCACTATATGGGCGCGCCGTGTCCCCCTCACGACCGGACTCGAAGGCAGTGTCGCGCTCCCCGCTCGTGATAGACATTGCGTCCTCCTTTGCCGCGCCACCGCCCCCGGCACTATAATCCAAGTAATTGCTCGGAAAACTCGGATTTCAGGGCACCCTCGAGCTTTACGGTGCGTAAGGTGCAACTATCTGATTTAAAACCAAAAAAACGTCCGAAACAGGCACGTTCCAGAGCCAGCTTCGCCGTATATTGGATGCTGCTGCTCGGCTTTTGCGCGACCGGGGTTATGAGATGCTGACAACGAACCGCATTGCCGAACAGGCGGGCGTCGGCATCGCCACGCTTTACGAGTTTTTCCCGAACAAGGAAGCCGTGGTCGCAGAGCTTGCCGCAAGCCTCATGGCCAAGATCGAGGCGGATATGGAGAAGGCTTTTGCCGAGGCGTCCTCCATGGAGCCGTGGCCCGCCGTTCAGCATATGACAGCTTGTGGCGTGAGATCACTGGTGGAGGATCGGGCCGTCTTTCGCGTGCTGTTGCGCGAAGTGCCTTTTGTGCCGCGCCTGCCCGCGGTGAGAGAGGCGCGTGCCGCGCTCAGTGCGCTCTCTCAGCGCGTGCGCATCCGGGCGGGTGATGCGCTTGATCTGCCCATGCCGAAAGAGGATGTCTGGCTCCTCTCCGGCATGCTTTACAACGCCACACTGGAAATCGCCTTTCTGGAAACCGGCGAAAAAAAGCGCGCCGAACTCACAAAGGAGTTGGCGCGCCTGACTTATCGCATGGCAATGGGCCGCGACCCGGAAAGGGTCAGAGCCCCAGCACCGCCTTCGCCATGATGTTACGCTGAACTTCGTTCGAACCGCCGAAAATCGTCTGCGCGCGGGTGTTGAGATATTTCGGCATCACCATCAGCGTATGCTCAGGGCCAACGGGCTTCACATTGGCGCCCCATGTCCGCGCCTCGATCACGTCGGGCTGCGCGTAATAGGCGATGGCCTCCACGGCAAGTTCGGTGATCTTCTGGTTCGTGTCCGCGCCCTTGAGCTTGATGATGGAGGCGGCCGCGCCGGGGTTTTGCCCGTTTGAAAGCTGCGACATGATGCGGTGCTCGGTGAACTCCACCGAGGTCACTTCAACGGCAATCTCTTCAAGCTTCTGGCGGAAGGCCGGATCGTCGATCAGCCGCGACCCGTCGCTGCTATTCTCCGTAGAGGCCATCACCCGCAGCTTGTTCAACGCATTGCGCAATCCCGCACCATGGGCTGCACCGCCACGCTCGAATTCGAGCAAGTATTTCGCAACCGTCCAGCCATTGTTTTCTGCGCCCACGCGGTTCTTCTTCGGAACACGCACATCGTCAAAGAAGACCTGATTTACTTCATGGTCGCCCGCGAGCGTGATGATCGGGTCGATCTTGATACCTTCGGCGGGGAACTCGTCAATCAGGATGAAGGAGATGCCTTCCTGCTTCTTCGCCGCATTGGGGTCCGTGCGCACAAGGCAGAACATCTTGTTCGACTGATGCGCGCCCGTGGTCCAGAGCTTCGTGCCATTGATGATGTAATCATCACCATCGGAAACCGCGCGGCATTGCAGCGAGGCGAGGTCCGAGCCTGAACCCGGCTCCGAATAACCCTGACACCACCAATCCGTGCCGTCGAGAATGCGCGGCAGGTAATGAGCTTTCTGCTCTTCGGTGCCATGACCCATCAGCGTCGGTCCAACCATGCTGAGACCCATATTGGAGCCCGTCGGCGCGCCTGCGGCAGCGCATTCCGAGGCCCAGATGAAACGCTGCATCACGCTCCAGCCCGCACCGCCATATTGCTTCGGCCATGAAGGGGCCGCCCAGCCCTGCTTGTGCAGCCGCTTCAGCCATTCAACGCGCAAATCCTGATCCGCCAGAATGCCCGGCGTCAGCCGCGCATGGGCCTTCAGGTCTTCCGTCAGTTGCTCCGCGAGAAAAGTCCGTACCTCGTCGCGAAAGGCGACATCCTCGGGCTTCATGGCGAGATCCATCCCGTTTCTCCTGATTGTTGTTATGCGGCTCAGCCGACTCTTTGGGGGCGAGAATAAGGGTTGGGGCCCGTGTCGTCACAGACAATTTGTCAGCCGGCGCTGCACATGAACGAACAGCGGAACAGCTCCTTCTGTCTTGCGTTGAGCAGGCAGCGGGCCGGGGCGGCCATTAAAGGGAGTGCAGCACTATGCCCCGTGGCGACAAGTCGGCCTATACCGACAAGCAAAAGCGCAAGGCCGAACATATTGAAGAAGGGTATCGCGAAAAGGGCGTCGGCAAAGAGGAAGCCGAGCGCCGCGCCTGGGCGACCGTCAACAAGGATGAAGGCGGCGGCAAGAAATCAGGTTCCGGCCGCGGGTCAAAGGACAGCATGGCCGCTTCGCGAAAAGGCGGGCGCAAGGGCGGCGAGGCTTCGGCAAACCGCCCCGCTTCAGCCCGTTCAGCTTCCGCGAAAAAGGCCGCAGCGACGCGCAAGAAGAAGGCGTCGAACTGATCGCTCGTAGTTCTTTGCCGCCCCTTCCAGGCGTCGTTGACCTCACGCCGCTGCCCGATAAAGTGCGCCAAAATGCTTTTAACGATAAGCACACAGGCGCAAGGGAAGGGCTGCATCATGGATCTCGGGCTCAAAGGCAAGAAGGCGATCATCACCGGCGGCACACGCGGGATTGGTCGCGCCATCGCGGAAACGCTGGCAGCAGAAGGCTGTGAAATCGCCATCTGCGCGCGCAACCAGGATCAGGTAAATGAGGCTGTGGCTGCGTTCACGGCAAAAGGTATCACGGCAACCGGTGGCGTGGCCGACATTGCTGATGGCGAAGGTCTTAAGAAGTGGATCGCCGCCACCGCAACCGCGATGGGCGGCCTCGACATCCTCATCGCCAATGCGAG
>JBAYOU010000133.1:0-5197 GCA_041678065.1 Parvibaculum sp.
AAAGCATCACGCGGGTCTTCCCGCTCCAGCAGGCAGTCGATCACCAGCCCGTCCGGCAGCACAGTCGGCATATCCTTCATGGAATGGACCGCCACATCGATGCGGCCATCAAGAAGCTGCTCCTCGATTTCCTCGGTGAAGAGCCCCTTGCCGCCGATTTCGGAAAGTGCCCGATCCTGCACCCGGTCGCCGGCCGTGCTGATGACGACGATCTCCGTCGCTTCCTCCACGGGGCGGCTTACCGCTTGCGCAATCCGGCGCGCGACCTCATTTGCCTGAATGAGCGCAAGGCGGGAGCCTCGGGTTCCGATGCGGTAGCGGCGTTGCATGAAAGGTCTCTGAAGTTGTATGCCAGCCTGTGTTTTCGCCTCTTGGGCGGTTCGAGCGCCCCTTATAGCCCTTTAAACCGGGGTGAAAGTAGAGAAGCGACGTCTTTTTGCGCGGATTCTGGTGAAAACGATCAATTAGGCGGCGGTGCGGACGGAGTGAAATGACAAGGCCTCTTACCATTCTCGGCATTGAAACGAGCTGCGACGAAACAGCCGCCGCCGTGGTGCGCCGTCATGGTGAGGATCAGCCGGGTGAAATTCTCTCAAATGTGGTGTTCTCGCAGATTGAAGCCCATGCGCCTTTTGGCGGCGTGGTGCCGGAAATTGCCGCTCGCGCTCATGTGGAGCATCTGGACGGGCTTATCGCCCGCGCCCTGAAGGGTGCGGATACAGACTGGGACGACCTCGACGGCATCGCCGCAACGGCGGGTCCGGGCCTCATCGGCGGCGTGATCGTCGGCTTGATGACAGCAAAAGGCATCGCCGCTGCGCGCGACCTCCCCTTTCTCGCGGTGAACCATCTGGAAGGCCATGCTCTCACCGCGCGGCTGACGGATGCACTGCCCTTCCCCTATCTGCTGCTTCTCGTTTCAGGCGGCCATAGCCAGCTTCTCGTGGTGGAAGGGGTTGGACAGTATCGTCGCCTCGGCACCACCATTGACGATGCGGTGGGCGAAGCCTTTGACAAGGTGGCGAAAATGCTCGGTCTTGGTTTTCCCGGCGGCCCTGCGGTGGAGCGCGCCGCAAGCGAAGGCGATGCCACCCGATTTGCCCTGCCCCGCCCTATGCTCGGACGGCCGGGCTGCGATTTTTCCTTCTCTGGCCTCAAAACCGCTGTGCGGCAGACCATAGAAGTCCATGCGACGGATGGCCCGAAAAGCCTTTCAGATCAAGACAAGGCCGATATCGCCGCCTCTTTCCAGCTTGCCGTGGCCGATGTGCTGGCAGAGCGCTGCGAAAACGCCATGGCACGCGCCAATGATCTGATCCCGCCCACCCGGCGCCGGCTTGTCGTTGCGGGCGGTGTGGCGGCCAATCTCACGCTTCGCGGGCGGCTCACCGTTTCCGCACGCACCTATGGCTATGAATTTGTCGTGCCGCCGCTGAAACTCTGCACGGATAATGGCGCAATGATCGCCTGGGCGGGGGCGGAGCGGCTGGCGCTCGGCCTCGTGGATAATCTGGAGACGGGGCCGCGCGCCCGTTGGCCCCTCGACCCTGATGCCGCGCCCGCGCGCGGGGCGGGCGTCAAGGCATAGAACAAGGACGCAGACGCAAATGAGCCTTCAGCTTTCCCTCCTGAACCTTCTGATGCGCTGGCAGGTGAAGCGCCGCTTCCGCAAGAACCCGGATGTGATGCTGCTGCGCCCGCTCATGAAGCAGATGGAAGGCCGCAACTCGCGGTTGCCTGCCGACATTAAAGTGGAAGACCTCCTCCTTGGCGGCGTGCCCACGGAAAAGCTGACGGCACCGGGCACGGATGAGAGCCGCGCCTTTTTCTATATTCATGGCGGCGGCTTCGTAGCCGGCTCGCCCCGCACACATCGCCCGCTCACCTCGCGCCTTGCAAGACAGGTCGGCGTGCCCGTCTATTCGGTCGATTACCGCCTTGCGCCCGAACATCACTTTCCCGCAGGGCTTGAGGATTGCGTTGCCGCCTATCGCGGCCTGCTTGAGAAGGGCGTTGCTGCCTCCTCCATCATTGTCGGCGGTGATTCAGCGGGCGGAAATCTGACGCTTGCCCTCGCGCTCCGCCTCAAAGCCGCGGGCATACCCCTCCCTGCCGCGCTGGTCTGCCTCTCACCGGCAACCGACATGACGGGCGCGGGCGCTTCCCGCCACGAGAATGCGGAAGCTGATTCGCTCTTCGTCTCGGAGATGTTCGAGAGTTTGAAGCCCGCTTATTACCGCGACGCCGATGACCGCGATCCTTTCCTCTCGCCCCTTTTCGGCAATGTGAGCGGCTTCCCGCCCGTGCTCTTTCAGGTGGGTGAGACAGAAATGCTGCGTGATGACGCAACTCGCATGGCCGCCTCACTGAAGGCGGCAGGCACGGAAACCGTGCTCGAAGTCTGGCCGAAGGTCTGGCATGTCTGGCAGCTCAGCGCCGACATGCTGCCCGAAGGCCGCGAGGCGATTGATCACATCACCCGCTTTGCGAAGCAGCATCTCCACATCGCCTGACGGCGCGCGCATCCTGCCTCAGAAAAAAGAACCCCGCCGCGGGGGAGGCGGCGGGGTCAAGCTGCCCTCTTGCGTGAGAGGGCGTCGGGTCACGGACTCCTGAGGGGAGGGATTAGGAGTCCGGACGGGGAAGCTATGAATCCAACGGTCGGATCGCCAATCAGACGATCAATGGGGTAGCTGAACTCTGCGAGAGCAGAGCGACCGTATAGATCACGAGTCCCAGGGCATAAGCTCCGAGCAGTGCGGCAACGGCTTTGGCGGTGACGCGCTCCACGAGAGCGGCTTTCTTCGGGTTCAGCGTCATCTCGATCTTCCTTCTCAAAAGGCGGCGTTGAGAGGCACGGCTTTATAAAGCCGGGGCCGTATGCCGGGCGTTGCCGCCCGGCTTTACGCCGCGTACTGGGAAACGACCTGCGCGAGGAAGGCCAGCGAATAGCCTGCGAGCGCGATGGTGACGACGCGATTGGTCAGACGGGAATTCAAACGGATCATGATGTGTCTCCTGCATGTTTTCAGCGGGCTGCTTTCCGGGTCGTCCCGCTGACGAGCTTGATTTAGACATCCTTTGCGGCAAAACAATGAACAAAACAAAAAATATTCAACGTTCATGATTTATGTTGCTGCAATGCAACACATAACAGCGTAATTGCACTGTAAACATACGGAAAATCAGTGGGTTGCGCGCTCTGATGCATTCTCAATGTAGTTAGTGCAGCGCGGTAAAAACAAAGACCTGTGGAGAACCTCGGAATGATTCGAGGCTGCGCACCCTAATTCCGCATCCCACGCGCGCATGAGCGATGCCCGCTTGAAAGCTCCAGGCGGGCTTGATCGGAAACTTGAAGGGAGGTGCAAAAGGCCGCTCAGGCCTCGGCGGTCTGCGGCTTCTTTTCAGGGTCCACACAGGCGCAGCCAGCGCGCAGGCCGGAGACGATGATCTGATAGACGCCCTCAAGCTCACGCTCGAGCTTGGACAGGGTCAGGCGCGTAAAAAGCTGCGGGTAGGAAAATTTCAGCGTTGCCGCCTGGATCATTTCGCTGGCGAATTCCGGATCGAGCACGTTGAATTCGCCCGACAGGTTCCCAAGCTCGATGATGCTGACCAGCACCTCCCGCTCGCGCTTCAGCCCCTCATTATGAAACTCAGGCCGCTCGGAAGTGACGATCTGCGCCATTTCCACGATTCTCGGGTCCTGCTCCAGCTTGTGGAACGTCTCCCTCAAATCCATGAAAAGGAAATCATGCAGCCGCTCGGCGGCGGTGCGGCCTGGTTGGGTGAGCACACGGGCGAGGTCTTCTGACGTCTGCATGGAGGCCTGACGACAGATTTCCTCCGCAATATCGAGCTTTCCCGCAAAATAGCGGTAAAGATTGCCCGGCGACATGTCGCAATCCACGGCAAGCTCCGCCATGGTGGTCTTGCTGTAACCGTAATGCGTAAAGCGCCGTTTTGCGGCTGCGATGATCTTCTGGTGCGTATCGTCCTGTGTAGCCATAGAGATAATTGTAGTGTGATCGAGTAAATATTCAACGAATCGTTCAATCATTAGCAGATGCAGCATTTTTCCGAGCCGAGTGAGGAGCCCCGTTGAGCGCGACATATGAAACGATTTCGGTGGTGGGGGCCGGTGCCTGGGGCACGGCGCTCGCACAGGTTGCCGCGAAGGCCGGGCGCAAGGTCACGTTCTGGGCGCGCGAGGCGGAGGTTGTGGAAAGCATCAACACCGCGCACGAGAACAGCACCTTCCTGCCCGGCATAGCCCTGTCGCCGGAGATTCGCGCGACCTCCGACCTCGCCGCAGCGGCATCCGCAGATGCCATCCTCATGGTGACACCCGCTCAGCATCTGCGCGCAACACTCGCGCAGCTTGCGCCGCATGTCGCGGAAGGAACGCCCGTTTTGCTCTGCGCCAAGGGTGTGGAGCAGGGAACGAATGCGCTGCTGACGGAAGTGCTGGCGGAGGCAATACCTCATGCCCTGCCCGCCGTTCTCTCCGGCCCGAGCTTTGCGGCGGAAGTCGCGCGCGGCCTGCCAACCGCTGTGACGCTTGCCTGCGAAGACGAGGCGGTCGCGGAAGCTCTTGCCCATGCGATCGGCTTGCCCGCCTTCCGCCCTTATTATTCTTCCGACCTCATCGGGGCAGAAATAGGCGGCGCGGTAAAGAATGTGCTCGCGATTGCCTGCGGCATCGTCGAAGGGAAAAAATTCGGCGCTTCCGCCCGTGCTGCCCTCACCACACGCGGCTTTGCGGAGCTGACGCGGCTTGGCCTGGCGCTTGGTGCACGGATGGAAACACTGGCGGGCCTTTCCGGTCTTGGTGATCTCGTCCTCACCTGCAATTCACCGCAATCGCGCAACATGTCGCTCGGCCTCGCGCTTGGGCAAGGCAGGTCGCTTGCCGAAATCATGGGTGAGCGCAATTCTGTGAGCGAGGGCGTACATTCCGCCACCGCCGTCGTGGCGCTTGCGCGTAAATACGATATAGAAATGCCCATCGCTGAAGCGGTGGCCGGCATCGTCACCAACCGACTCAATGTTGATGAAGCGATTGCCTCCCTGCTCGCGCGCCCCTTCCGCGCTGAAGCCTGATTGAACGAAACGGAACGCACACCATGCTCTTTTGTCTCATCTGCACTGACAAGCCCGATTCACTCGACCTGCGCCTCGCCAATCGCGATGC
>JBAYOU010000134.1:0-5138 GCA_041678065.1 Parvibaculum sp.
GCAAAGAGGCCGATGGGAACGGCAACGAGAAGCGCTACGAAGGAAATGTAAAGCGTACCCCAGAGAAGCGGCAGCAGGCCGAACTGCCCCGCATCGCCCCCACTTCGCCCCGGTGCAGAGAAGCGCGGATCCCACACCGTGCCGAAGAAAAACTCTGACGGCGACACGGACTGGAAGAAGTGGAGCGTTTCGAAGAAGACCGAAAAGACGATGCCGACCGTGGTGAGGATCGCAACGGTGGACGCGGCCATAAGGCCGAGCAGCGTGATGCGCTCCACCATGTTTCGCGCGCGGACGCGAGGGCGCACCTGATACCGTCCATAGAGAAAGCCGAGTGCCGCCATGACCAGCACAAGGACGGTCAGCGCAAGCTGCGACATCGCCTCATATTCATTGAGGCGAGAAGCGGCCTCGATCATGAAGGGCTCGATATTGGAGCCGACGATCACGCCTTTTTGCAGGAAGAGTGCGGATGCATTGGTAGTGCCTGCGAGAAGGCTCTGATATTCCTCCGGGCTCATCTTCATCATGCCGGTAGCAAGGCTTTCCACCGTTGTCATGACGAGAGAGAGTTCGGCAGGCGTTTGCGTCTGTACATCGCCGGGCATATCGGCGGTAACGACAGAGCGAATGACCGAAGGCGCTGCTGCCGACCAGACCGCAATCATGATGAAGGCCGGGAGCACCGTTGCCAGCATCACAAAGGCACCGTGATAGACCGGGCGGGAGTGGAAGCGTGTCTCGCTTTCCCGCGTGCGGCCAAGGGCGCGCCAATAGCCGCAGCCAAACCCCGCAACGGCGAAGAGAGCGAGGAGAAGGGCAATCTTGTCGGCTGCCATAGAGGCTTTTCCGTCTCAAAAGTCGCGCGGTTTCGCCGCTGCAACCGAACCTTGAACCAGGGACATTCTATCGCGAGAGGAGAACCGGCGCCCCGTTCAGGGCGCCGGCTCGAATTGTTACGCTCAGAGCGTCTTTCCGGCAGCGAGATCCGCCTTCACAGCTTCATGCTCATCCGCGGGCAGCGGCACGAGGCCATATTCGGCAAGCGGACCATCAGGGCCAGCCATACCGTCGCTCAGGAAATATTCGGCATATTCCTTCAGGCCGGGGATCACGCCGATATGCGCCTTCTTCACATAGAAGAAGAGCGGACGCGACACCGGATATTCGCCGCTCGCAATGCTGGCAACGCTCGGCGATACACCGCCAATTGTGGCAACACGGAGCTTGTCGATGTTGTTCTCATAGAAGGAGAGGCCGAAAACGCCGATTGCCTGCTTGTTGGACTGGAGGCGGCCGAGCGTTTCCGTGTAATCGCCATCAATATCAATCGAGGCACCATCGGTGCGGACGCGCACGCAGGCCTTTTCCGCATCCTTCTTGTCGAGGCCGCTCGCGACCAGCAGGTCAAGCGCGCCGGTGGCCTTGCAGCCCGCAGCGAGAACCTTTTCTTCGAAGACTTCGCGCGTGCCGTGCTTTTCACCCGGGATGAGTGCCGTGATCTTCCAGTCGGGGAAGTTTGCGTTCACGTCCTTCCAGGTCTTGTTCGGATTCTCAACGAGCTTGCCACCCACCGGCACATTCGCGCCAAGGGCGAGGAACCAGTCCGCCGGCGTGAAGGCGAATTCCGGGCCGTTCACGTCGCTCGCAAAGACGATGCCGTCATAGCCGAAGCGCACTTCGATGATGTCGGTGACACCCGCCGCTGCACAGGCTGCCTTCTCATCTTCCTTGATCGGGCGCGAGGAATTGGCGATGTCGATCTGGTTCAGACCAACGCCACCGCAGAACTGCTTGAGACCGCCGCCCGAGCCACCCGATTCAACAACCGGCGTCTTGAACTGCGGGAAGGTCTGGCCGAACTGCTCCGCCACAATGTTGGCGTAGGGCAGCACGGTCGAGGAACCGGCGATCTGGATCTGGTCGCGCGCATGGGCGGCGCCCGCTACCGAAAAGGCGGCGAGGGCAATCGTTGCGGCCATCGTCAGAGTTTTGAGTTTCACGTTCATTCTCCAGTGATGTGAGTGCCGGGCAAAGGGCAATCACTCAGAGAGCCCCCCTTTGGTGCCCGCGCCTGCTGCGATTTCAGAAATCGCGGTGGGCTTAACCTTCAGGCGGGCGGACGCTACCGGGGTGTCGCAAAAAGTTTACGACGGTTAGATGACAGTTTTGCGACGGTCGAGAAATGGGTATTTTATTTTACCGAAGCCGTCTCCGGGGCGAGCGGAAGCAGGACGGAGAAGGAAGCGCCTTCCCCGACCTCGCTTTCAATGGAAAGCACGCCCTGATGGCGATTCACGATGTGCTTCACAATGGCAAGTCCGAGCCCGGTACCACCTCTCGCCCGGCTGGCGGCTGCATCCACCCGGTAGAATCGTTCGGTCAGGCGCGGGAGATATTCTCTGGCGATACCCGGTCCATAGTCGCGCACGGTGAGGCGAAGCATAGGCTTTCCGCTTCTTTCCGCGCGGCCAAGAGTAATGTCGATCCGCTTGCCGGAGCGGCCATAGCGGAGCGCATTGTCAGCAAGGTTCTGCACGACCTGCGTAAGCTCATCCCGGTCCCCGAGAACGAGGGGGAGCGAAGGTTCGGCATCAATGGTGAGCGCCACTCCGTGTTCTTCCAGCAGGGGGGAAAGGGCATCGGCCACATCCCCCACCACTTCAAGCAGGTTCACGGCCCCCAATGGCCGGACGTGCTCGCGCAGTTCGATGCGGGAGAGCGAGAGAAGATCATCAATCAGGCGGCGCATCCGGTCTGCCTGATCCGCCATGATTTCCAGAAACTTCTCACGCGCTTCAGCATCCTCGCGGGCATGACCGCGCAGCGTGTCAATGAAACCTGAAAGCGAGGCTAGCGGCGTTTTCAGTTCATGGCTTGCGAAGGCTACAAAATCCGCCCGCATTGCCTCCACGCGGTGCGCCTCTGTCACATCGCGCAGCAGCGCAAGTGTGACAGGCGAAGCGCCCGCCTCCTCGCTCTCCACACGCGTGACATAGGCGCTGTAATGGCGCGGGACAGGCACGGGGATCGAATATTCGATGGTGCGCTGGACACCATCCTTCGTCACCGCCTCAATGGCAGCGATAAGAGGGGCGCTGCGCAGCACCGTCGCCACATGGCGGCCCGGTGCGGCCTTGCCGACAAGTGCTTCAGCCGCTTCGTTCGCGAGAAAGACACGGCCCGCTCTGTCAAAAACGATCAAGGGGTCGGGCAGATGGTTCACGAGGGCAAGCGCCGTGCTGCCATTGGCATAAGGCGAGCCTGTCTTCTCGGTCGCGCGCACGCGGATCGGCATTGTCTCGCCGACAACCATCAGTCGCGTGGCAGAAATACCGGCGAGCAAGAGAAAGGAGCAGAAGGCGACAACCGGGTGCAGCGCGCCAGAGAGTGCGAGCAGCAGGAAGACGAAAGCGGCGGATATCACAAAGGTGCGGGTGCCGGTCCATCTGAAACCGAAATCCCGCAACCAAAGCCTTATCCGCTCTGACGAGCTGTATCCGCTTGCCGCCATCTTCGCCTGTTCAGACTCCGAAATCCCAGCTCATGCCCTCTTCGTAGCATTTGAGCACGGACTTCGCGATGACGATACGGTGCACCTCATCCGGCCCGTCGGCAAGGCGGAGCGTACGCGCCCCCTGAAACATGCCCGCAAGCGGCGTATCACCTGACACACCCAGCGCCCCATGCACCTGAATGGCGCGGTCCACTACACGCTCAAAGGCGGCGGGCACGAAAATCTTGATCGCTGAAATGTCGACCCGGGCGGACGCCCCCTCCTCCATGCGATGTGCGCAATGAATGGTCATCAGGCGGGCTGCCTGAATGTCCATATAGCTGTCTGCGATGAAGCCCTGAATGAACTGTTTGGTTGCGAGCTTGCCGCCATGCACTTCGCGGCTTATGGCACGCTTGCACATCATGTCGAAGGCGCGCCACATCTGGCCAATCGAATTCATGCAGTGGAAGACGCGGCCTTCACCGAGCCTGTCCTGTGCTGCCTGATGGCCGCTGCCGGTGCGGCCTAGCTGATTTTCAAGCGGTACACGGACATTCTCATATTTGATCTCGCAATGATCGCCATGTGTATGCCCCCAGACAGGCACAGAGCGGATGATGTTCACGCCGGGCGTGTTCATCGGCACGATGATCTGGGTCATCTTGTCTTTCACGCCGCCCTTGCCGTCTTCCTGCTCGGTTCGGCACATCACAATGGCGATGTCTGCGCGGCGACCATTGGAGGTGAACCATTTATGGCCATTGATGACCCAATGGTCGCCATCCTTCACCGCACGCGTCTGGATCGCGTAAGGATCAGAGCCGGGCTGGTCAGGCTCAGTCATGGAGAAGCAGCTTTCGATTTCGCCCGCAACGAGCGGCTCAAGCCACTTCCTTTTCTGCTCCGGCGTGCCGTACTTCAGAAGAATTTTCTGGTTGCCAGAATTAGGTGCCACCACACCAAAAAGCCGGGCGGAGAAAGGCGACCATGCCATGATTTCGTTCATATAGGCGTGCCGCAGAAAGCCGATGCCCATGCCTCCATATTCTTCAGGCAGATGTGGCGCCCAGAGACCTTCTTCCTTCACCTTCGCTCTGATCTTCTCACGGATAGTGTCTGCCTCGTCCCCGCCTTTATAGAGGACGGGCTCTGCGGGGATGATGTCTTCGGTCACGATCTTTGCCGTGCGAAGCCTGATCTCATTCGTCCCGTCATCAAGGCCCGGTATGGGCTGAACCTGCATTTTTCTCTCCCTCGCTCCCAATCTTTCCGTATGGCTGATTGGTGACAGCATAGAGGGCGAAGAGAGGCGCGGTCCAACACTACCAAATTCGACAGGCGCACCCGTGACATTTGCATGAAATTCTGCCCGAACTTGCTAGTCTGGCGCGATTTCACGAAACGAAGCGGCGGACCAGACAGGCATGACAACCATCAGCGGAAAACTCGCAGTCATCACAGGTGCGGCCAGCGGCATTGGCCGCGCGACCGCCATTGAACTTGCAAGGCGCGGTGCGCGCGTGGCGATGACTGACCTCAATCGGGGCGGGCTTGCCGAAACGGAAGCGCTCATCAAGGCGGCGGGCGGCGAGGCGACAACTTATCTTCTCGATGTGGCAGACCGCGATGCCGTTCATGC
>JBAYOU010000135.1:0-5107 GCA_041678065.1 Parvibaculum sp.
AGGCTCATCAGGTCGAGCGAGCCCTGCGTGAACATGATCTCGCTGCCATTCGTCAGAAGTTCTTCGCTGCCGCCGGGGGTGAGCGAAACATAGCTGCCACCAAGCAGACCTTCGCTGGTGATCTTGGCGCTTGTGTCATCCGGCAGCTTCACGTCGTTCGCAATATCGAGCGTGACCATCGCCTGATAGGTCTCGGGATCAAGCTTCTGCGCAATCACCGTGCCAATCTTGATGCCTGACAGACGAACATCAGCGCCTGTGGCCAGCCCATCAACCGCGCTGAAAGCGGCGTTCACCTGATAGCCGGATGAACTGCGCATGCCGGATGCAGAGTAGCCGTAAAAAAGGAAGACGGCTGCCGCAACCACAACCAGCGTACCGATCAGCGTTTCGACGAGATTGCTCTGCATGGTGTTCCCCGATGGCACCCGCGCTTAAGACGGGCATGGTGAATTATTCTGGTTGCCAGGCCTTGTAGTCACCTGTTGCCTGTGGACGCTGGCCGCCCTTCAGAAGACTGCCCGCAGGGCGATAGGCATGCGACGTGCCGGTGAGGTTCGGGACATGTGGCTTCTGCCACTCGCGAGGCGTGTAGTCTTCCTCGGTCGGCGGCGTGTCCACCGTGTGGTGAAGCCAGCCATGCCAGTCCGGCGGCACACGCGAGGCTTCGACCTGGCCGTTATAAATCACCCAGCGGCGCTTATAGCCGCCTACAGAGGCGCCATCCTTGGCCTCATAATATTTGTTGCCCTGCTCGTCCTCACCCACGAGGCGTCCCTTGCGCCATGTGTAAAAGCGCGTGCCCATGGTCTGGCCATGCCACCAGATGAAAATTTCAGAAAACAAACCCATGAAGGCAAACCCTGTTGGAAGCGGTGGGCGCAGACGGCCTCAGCCCGAATTCGATTCTAGCCGCGATTCCGGCAAACGCGGGCCGGAAAACGGGCAGAATATGGCACTGGGGGTATGTTCAGTCCAGCCTTGCAGCGGGTTTATTCGAGCGCCCAGGTCGTCTGGCCGACATCGCGTGTGCGCCGCAGCCCCTCGCGCTCCTTGAAAATCATGGGCTGCCGGTAAATATCGCCAGCCACAGAGAATTCCCGCGCGTCATTCAGCACCCATTCGATGCGATGCAGGAGGCTCGCCGGAGTGACTGGCTTCACCAGCAGATGGGTAGCGCCGATCTCAAAAGCTTCCTTGATAAGCGAATGCGAGGCATGCCCCGTCAACACGATGATGGGCGTGAAGCATACCGGCTCATTGCCGACCGCGCGCACACTAGTGATGAAATCCCGCCCGTTCATGGGCTGCATCTCCCAGTCGGAAATGACGAGGTCGATATCGTGGAGCTGGAGCTCCATCAGCCCATCGGTGCCATCGCGGGCCTGGCGAACCTGGGTAATGCCGAATGTGTTGAGCATGGTGCGAAGCAGAAGGCGCATGCTCCCATTGTCTTCGACCATGAGAACCTTGAGCGATTTAAGCTCTTTGCCGAAGGCTGTGCTCCGATCGCCCACGTTGCGCTCCACTTTTCAGAGTTTCACCGGAATTGGTATCACTGAGCAGGTTTCTTCCGGGTTAATTGCCGATTCGTCGAGGCGACCACCGTATGTCGTGGCCGGTAATGCCTGTCATAGCTACATCTTGCGGCTTTGGCTTGACGAGTCCTGCCTCTCCTTCCTAGGATTTGCTTTCCCCGAGGGGGAGAGGCAAGAGAAACGCGGCCACTCAAACAGGGCAACCAGACTCGAAAGCGAAAGTCTTTTGGAATCAAGGTTTTAAACCGGTGTTCCAGAGTGACTTGGCGCAACGAACTTCTGCGCCCCGGTGACAGGCCGAATGCCCTCCACTCCCCATTGGGGGCGAGCGTTCACGAGCGGAAATCCGGGGGTCAGATGCGTATTCAGCGTTGCTTCACTGTCGAAGGTCAGTCGCCTTACGAAAGCATCGAATTCAGGACCACGGCGAGTGAGATTCGTAACCCGGACGGGTCGGTGGTCTTCCACTTGCAGGACATTCAGGTTCCCGCCGAATGGAGCCAGGTGGCGTGTGACGTGCTCGCCCAGAAATATTTCCGCAAGGCCGGTGTCGCAGCCATATTGAAGGCCGTGCCGGAAGAAGGTGTCCCCTCCTTCCTATGGTGTCACGAGCCCGACCATGAAGCACTGGCCGCCCTGCCCGCTGACGCGCGCTTTGGGCCCGAGCGCGATGCGCGGCAGGTCTTTGACCGTCTCGCAGGCACCTGGACCTATTGGGGCTGGAAAGGCGGCTATTTCGACACGGAAGTGGATGCGCGCGCCTTTTTCGACGAGCACCGCTTCATGCTGGCCGCGCAGATTGCCGCACCGAACAGCCCGCAATGGTTCAATACCGGCCTTCACTGGGCCTATGGCATTGATGGTCCGGCGCAGGGCCACTGGCGCACCGACCCGGAGACGGGCATCACCGCGCAGACGGAAACGGCTTATGCATTTCCGCAGCCTCATGCTTGCTTCATCCAGAGCGTGAATGACGATCTCGTCAATGAGAACGGCATCATGGACCTGTGGGTGCGCGAGGCGCGCCTCTTTAAATATGGCTCCGGCACGGGGTCGAACTTCTCCAATCTGCGTGGCGAGAACGAATCTCTTTCGGGCGGCGGCAAGTCTTCCGGCCTGATGAGCTTCCTCAAGATCGGCGACCGGGCAGCGGGCGCGATCAAGTCCGGCGGCACCACGCGCCGCGCGGCGAAGATGGTCATCGTCGATATCGACCATCCCGACGTTGAAGACTTCATCGAATGGAAGGTGAAGGAAGAGCAGAAGGTTGCCGCACTTGTCACCGGCTCGAAGGCAGCCCGCAAGCATCTCTCGGCCATCATGCGCGCCTGCGTGAATTGCGAGGCCGATGAGGATGCCTGTTTTGACCCGAAGAAGAATCCGGCGCTGAAGCGCGAGATCGTCGCTGCGCGCAAGGCCTTTGTGCCCGAGAACTATATTCAGCGCGTCATCCAGTTTGCGCGACAGGGATATACCGATCTCGATTTCGATGTTTATGACACCGACTGGGATTCAGAAGCCTATCTCACCGTTTCGGGCCAGAACTCGAACAACTCCGTTCGCGTGACGGATGAGTTCCTCCGCGCTGTCGAACAGAACGAAGAATGGGCGCTCAAGAGCCGCCTCAATGGCGAGGTGACGAAGCGCATTCCCGCGCGTGAGCTATGGGAGAAAATCGGCATTGCCGCATGGGCAAGTGCCGATCCGGGGATCCAGTATCACACCACCATCAATGACTGGCACACCTGCCCTGCTTCGGGCCCGATCCGTGCGAGCAATCCCTGCTCGGAATATATGTTCCTTGACGACACGGCCTGCAATCTGGCCTCGATCAACCTGATCCAGTTCCGCGAGGCGGATGGTCGTTTCGATGTGGAAGCCTTCGAACATGCGGTGAAGCTTCTCACCATCGTGCTTGAGATTTCCGTTCTCATGGCACAGTTCCCGAGCCGCGAGATTGCGGAGCGCAGCTATCGCTTCCGCACGCTCGGCCTTGGCTTTGCCAATATTGGCGGGCTCCTCATGTCCTGCGGCCTTGGCTATGACTCGCGGGAGGCGCGGGCTCTCACCGCTGCGATCAGCGCCATCATGACGGGTGTTGCCTATGCAACCTCCGCGCAGATGGCGAAGGAACTCGGCGCTTTCCCGGGCTTCGATGAAAACCGGGAGCATATGCTCCGCGTGATGCGTAACCACTCACGCGCGGCCCATAGTCTTAATGGCGGCTATGAAGACCTTGCCGTGTATCCGGTCGCACTTGACGCGTCAGCCTGTCCTCAGACC
The DNA here is from genome assembly GCA_041678065.1 of Parvibaculum sp. Classification (GTDB taxonomy): domain Bacteria; phylum Pseudomonadota; class Alphaproteobacteria; order Parvibaculales; family Parvibaculaceae; genus Parvibaculum. The sequence continues at coordinate 3,822 of JBAYOU010000135.1, forward strand.
GACCTTGTGGATCATGCGCGTGCCTCATGGGATCTCGCTGTCTCAATGGGTGAGCGCTATGGCTATCGCAATGCGCAGACCTCCGTCATCGCCCCGACAGGCACGATCGGCCTTGTCATGGATTGCGACACGACCGGCATCGAGCCTGACTTCGCTCTCGTGAAGTTCAAGAAGCTCGCGGGCGGCGGCTACTTCAAGATCATCAACCGCGCAGTACCTCAGGCGCTTCGGACGCTCGGCTATTCCGACGAGGCGATCGAGGAGATCATCGCTTATGCTGTCGGTCATGGCACGCTGGCAAACGCACCCGGCGTGAACCACGAGCGGCTGAAAGAGCGCGGGTTTACGCAGGAAAAAATCGACGCTGTCGAGGCTGCGCTCGCGACCGCTTATGACATCCGCTTCGTTTTCAACAAGTGGCAGCTTGGCGAAGAGTTTTGCACGGAGGCGCTCGGCCTCGATGCCGATGCGATGGATGATCTCGACTACGATATGCTGAGCGCGCTCGGCTTCACGAAGCAGGAGATCGAAGCGGCGAACCTTCATGTCTGCGGTTCCATGACACTTGAAGGCGCGCCGGGCCTCAAGGATGAGCACATTCATGTGTTTGACTGCGCCAATCCCTGCGGCCGCACCGGCACGCGCTATCTCTCCGTTGAGAGCCATATCCGCATGATGGCGGCTGCCCAGCCCTTCATCTCGGGCGCGATTTCCAAGACGATCAACATGCCGAACTCGGCGACCGTTGAAGAATGCAAGGAGAGCTACATGCTTTCCTGGAAGCTCGGCATCAAGGCGAATGCGCTCTATCGCGACGGCTCGAAGCTTTCGCAGCCCCTCAACGCACAGCTTCTCGAAGATGACGCCGCTGAGGACGATGAAGAAAGCGCCGTTGAAACGCTGATTGCGCAGCCTCAGGCAGAGCGCGCTCGCATTGTCGCGGAACGGGCCGCGATGGAGCTTGCCGAGCGTGTCGTTGCTGCGGAGAAAACCCGCGAGCGCCTGCCCGACCGGCGCAAAGGTTACACGCAGAAGGCGCTTGTAGGCGGACACAAGGTTTATCTCCGCACCGGCGAATATGATGATGGCCGAATCGGTGAAATCTTCATCGACATGCACAAGGAAGGCGCCGCCTTCCGCAGCCTGATGAACAATTTTGCCATCGCCGTCTCGCTTGGCATGCAATATGGCGTGCCGCTGGAGGAGTATGTGGAGGCCTTCACCTTCACGCGCTTCGAGCCGGCGGGCCTTGTGCAAGGCAATGACCGGATCAAGAACGCGACCTC
>JBAYOU010000136.1:0-5105 GCA_041678065.1 Parvibaculum sp.
AACCCGCGTCAGATATCCAGGTCATGCGCGAAAGCGGCGCGCTCCTGAATGAACTGGAAACGCAATTCGGGCTTGTTGCCCATCAAGCGGTCGATTGCGCCAGCCGTTTCCTTCGTTTCGTTCCCCGGTACGGTCACCCGCAAAAGCGTGCGCTTGCCGCGCGCCATCGTGGTTTCCTTGAGCTGCGCAGGCATCATCTCGCCAAGCCCCTTGAAGCGGCTGATCTCGATCTTGCCCTTGCCCGTGAACTCCTTTTTCAGAAGCTCGTCCTTGTGGGCGTCATCGCGGGCATAAAGTGTCTTGCCACCCTGAGTGATCTTGTAGAGCGGCGGCACGGCCATATAGAGATGCCCGCCGCGAATAAGCTCCGGCAACTCCCGATAGAAGAAGGTGATGAGAAGCGAGGCGATATGCGCGCCGTCCACATCGGCGTCGGTCATGATGATGACCTTGTCGTAGCGCAAATCTTCTTCGCGGTAGTGGTTCCCGGTGCGCACGCCCAGCGCAAGGATCAGATCACCGATCTGCTGGTTCTGCGCCATCTTGGTGCTGCTCGCGCTTACGACGTTCAGGATCTTGCCTCTGAGCGGAAGCACAGCCTGGCTCGCGCGGTCGCGTGCCTGCTTTGCCGAGCCGCCGGCGCTGTCACCCTCAACGATGAAGATTTCGGAGCCATCTGCTGCCGTTTGCGAGCAATCGGCGAGCTTGCCGGGCAGGCGCAGTTTCCGCGTCGCGGTTTTCCGCGCCACGTCTTTCTCCTGCCTGCGCCGCAGCCGCTCATCCGCGCGATCAATCACCCAATCGAGCAGTTTGTTTGCCTGTTGCGGGGCAGCGGTGAGCCAGTGGTCGAAATGGTCGCCAATGGCCTTTTCGACCAGCCTTTGCGCATCTGCGCTGGCAAGCTTTTCCTTCGTCTGCCCCTGAAATTCCGGCTCGCGAATGAAGACGGAGAGCATGGCACCTGCTGTGCCAAGCACGTCGTCTGCCTGAATCTGGGGAGCCTTCTTGTTGCCGACAAGCTCACCATAGGATTTGAGCCCCTTGGTCAGCGCTGCGCGAAGGCCGGCCTCATGTGTGCCGCCTTCAGGTGTCGGAACGGTATTGCAGTAGGAATTGACGAAGCCGTCATTGCCGCCAAACCAGGAAATGGCCCATTCAACGGAGCCATGACTGCCCGCGCGCGACACCTTGCCAACAAAGGGCTCGGCCGTCACCGTGTCATAGCCTTCCAGCGATATGCGCAGATAATCGACAAGCCCGCCCGGAAAGTGCAGCACTTCGTTTGCAGGGGTCGGGTCTTTCTCGCTGATAAGCTCGGGCGCACAGTTCCAGCGTATCTCGACGCCACCGAAGAGATACGCTTTGGAGCGCGCCATCTTGTAGAGGCGCTTGGGAATGAAATGCGCACCCTTGCCGAAGATTTCAGGATCGGGGTGGAAGGAAATTTTTGTCCCGCGCCGATTGTGCACACGGCCCTTGTCTTCGAGCTTCGTCTTCGGCGTGCCGCGTTCATAGCTCTGTGTGTAGAGCGTCTGGTCGCGGGCAACTTCCACATCAAAGCGGTCGGAAAGCGCGTTCACCACCGATATGCCGACGCCGTGCAGGCCGCCGGAGGTTTCATAGGCCTTGCCGCCAAACTTGCCACCGGAGTGCAGCGTGGTGAGAATGACCTCTAGCGCCGACTTGTTCTTGAATTTCGGATGTGGGTCCACCGGAATACCGCGGCCATTGTCAGCGACGGTGAGACTGCCATCTTCGGCGAGTGTCACCTCGATCCAGTCCGCATGGCCGGCAACGGCCTCGTCCATCGAGTTGTCGAGCACCTCGGCGAAGAGGTGATGCAGCGCCTTCTCATCGGTGCCGCCAATATACATGCCCGGCCGACGCCGCACCGGCTCCAGCCCTTCCAGAACCTCAATGTCCTTGGCAGAGTAACCATCCGCCTTGGTCGCGCTTGTCTTGTTCGCGCCTCTGGACGTGGTTTTGCGCGGCGCGGGCGCCGTGGGGGCACTGGCGGCGGAAAACAGATCATCGGTCTCGTCAGATTTGCTCGTCTTGCGGGCGGCCATGAACTCGGAACTTCTTGGAAGGAGAATCAGTCAGGATTGTAAGGTGGGGCAACGCGAGCGCCAATCACGCGGGATGATTTGCCCAGGAGGCGGGATATGCCACATTTGCCCCCGTTTGTCGTGCAGGAGGAGAAACCGATGTCCGTCACCATCTCATCACCATTGACGCTGCCTTGCGGTACCACGTTGAAAAATCGTATCGCCAAGGGCGCCATGACCGAAGGGTTGGGGGATCAGCAGAACCGCGCGACCGAAGGCCATGTGCGGCTTTATCGCCGTTGGGCCGAGGGCGGGGCGGGCATGCTCCTCACGGGCAATGTGCAGGTGGACCGCCGCTATATGGAGCGTCCCGGCAATGTGGCGATTGATGGCGAGCAGTCCCCCGAAGCGCAGGAGGCGCTCCGCGCCTATGCGAAAGCAGGCACTGCGAACGGTGCCCATCTCTGGATGCAGATCAACCATGCCGGTCGGCAGACGCCCGCTCTGGTGAACAAGAATCCGATCGGCCCCTCCGACAAGGCGCTCGACATGCCGGGCGCGCAATTCGGAAAGCCCCGCGCCATGACGGGGGCCGAAATCGAAGATGTGATCCGGCGCTTCGCCCATGTGGCCCGCATTGCGCGGGAGACAGGCTTCACCGGCGTGCAGGTGCATGGCGCGCATGGCTACCTCATTTCCTCCTTCCTCTCGCCGGATGTGAACACACGGACGGATGAGTGGGGTGGCAGCCTCGAAAATCGCGCTCGTCTGTTGCTTGAAATCGTGCGCGCGATCCGCGCTGCCGTGGGTGATGATTATCCCGTCTCGGTGAAGCTCAATTCCGCAGATTTCCAGCGCGGCGGGTTCAGCCATGGAGATGCGATCCGCGTTGCGGCTTGGCTCAATGCTGAAAAGCTTGATCTGCTGGAAATCTCCGGCGGCACTTACGAGCAGCCACGCCTTGTTGGCATGGATGACATGACGCTACACCCGGAGCGATCAGAAGTACGCCGCGAAAGCACCATCGCGCGTGAGGCATACTTTCTCGAGTATGCGAAGGATATTCGCGCAGCCACCACAATGCCGCTCATGGTAACGGGCGGCTTCCGCTCGGTGGCGGGCATGAATGCGGCGCTCGCCAGCGCCACCATGGATGTGGTCGGCATTGCGCGCCCGCTCTGTGTTGACCCCGATGCGGCGCAAAAGCTCCTCAGCGGTGCGGCAACTGAAATCCCCGCTTACGAAAAGACGCTCCGCCTCGGGCCGGGTATTCTCGGTCCGCACAGCCCGATCAATTTCGTGAAGGCACTGAATGGCTGGGGCCAGCAGGGTTGGTTCTGCCTTCAGATATTGCGTCTCGGCGCGGGCGAAAATCCCGATCCAAAAATGGGTGTCTTCTCCGCCTTCCGCAACTACGCGAAGAATGAGTCTAAAACCGCCGCCGCCTTGCAGCGTTAGGCAGAACAAGTGGAAATAACGGAAGCACACAAGATTGGTTTTGGCGGCAGACAGATTGTCGGCTGGATATTGGGGCCGCTCTTCCTGCTGCTGACGCTCTTTCTGCCCGCGCCAGAAGGGTTAGGCGAAGCGGGATGGCGCACATTGGGTGTCGCAGCCTTGATAGCGATATGGTGGATTTGCGAGCCGATTCCCATTCCCGTCACGTCGCTTCTGCCCATGGTTCTCTTCCCGCTGCTCCACATATTCAACATCGGCGATACGACGGCACCTTACGCCAACCCCATCATCTATCTCTTCCTTGGCGGCTTCCTGATCGCGCTGGCGATGGAGCGGTGGAAGCTGCATCTGCGCATCGCGCTCAATCTCATTTCTGTTGTCGGTACAAAACCCTCGCGCATCGTAGGCGGCTTCATGATCGCGACGGCGGCCGTCAGCATGTGGGTATCGAATACAGCCACCGCACTGATGATGTTGCCCATCGCCCTCTCCATTGCGAACCTTGTCGAAGCTGAAGCGCATGATGAAAAATCACGCGGCGAAGCAAAGACGTTCTCTCTCGTCTTGCTGCTTTCCGTTGCCTATAGCGCAACCATTGGAGCACTCGGCACCGTCATATCGACGCCACCAAGCGTGATGCTCGCAGCCTTTGTCAGTCAGACCTATGGTTTTCAGATCGGCTTTGCGCAGTGGATGATGATTGGCATGCCCATTGTTATCGTGGGCATTCCCATCGCATGGCTCTTGTTCACTCGTGTGATCTTCAAGGTAAGCTCTATCGAGGTGGCGAAGGTTGCCGAGAGCATCGCAGAGGAGCGCCGTCAGCTTGGACCGCTTTCAAAAGCTGAGCGCCGCGTCGCCACCATCTTTGTGATGGCGGCACTTGCCTGGATCTTTCAACCCTTCCTTGCGCGTTTCGTGCCGCTGATCTCCGACACAGGCATCGCGCTGATGGCCGGGATTCTTCTTTTCATCACGCCGGTTGATCTACGGCGCGGCGAGTTCTTGATGAACTGGCAAACGGCAAAGAAACTGCCCTGGGATGTGTTCCTGCTTTTCGGTGGCGGCCTCAGCCTTGCGGCGGCCATTGGTCAGCATGGTGTTGCCACATGGATCAGCACTATATTCGATGCGGCAGGCGGAGTTCCGACATTCCTTCTCATCGCGATGATCTCTGCTTTCATCCTCATCGTGACCGAGCTGAACAGCAACACGGCAACGGCAGCGACCTTCCTGCCTATCATCGGCGCGGTCGCCGTTTCGGTCGGCGAAAACCCGCTGCTATTTCTTATTCCAACAGCGATGGCGGCCAACTGCACCTTCATGCTGCCCGTTGGCACACCGCCCAATGCGATTGTCTTTGGCAGCGGCAAGATCCCTCTGCCGCAAATGGCGCGGGCAGGGGTGTGGTTCAACCTCACCTTCCTCGTGCTGATTGTCGTAATGGTCTATGTGCTGGCACCGCTCGTCTTCGGGATTGAGAAGGGCGTGCTGCCTGATTTCACGAAAGGGCTCTAGCGAGCTGTATATGGGAACACGACGCAACCCCGCTCTGACGGAAGCCCCGGTTTCCTGACAGGCGTTCCTCGCGGGGTTGCT
>JBAYOU010000137.1:0-5099 GCA_041678065.1 Parvibaculum sp.
ATTGCCGAAGAGCAGATGGAAGAAGTCTTCCGCCCCTTCTACCGGTTGGATGCGGCGCGCAATCTAGATAAGGGCGGCACCGGCCTTGGCCTCGCCATCGCCCGCGACATTGCGCGTGGACATGGCGGCGAGATAACGCTGGCCCGCAGCCCGATGGGCGGCCTCCGCGCGATCATTCATCTGCCGGTTTAAAATACACACGATCAGCATCAAAAAACTGTTGCGCGATCATATATTTCTATTATTCTAGAAATATGGAATCAAAAACAGCCATCTCCGCCCTGTCGGCTCTGGGCCACGAAGGACGCCTCGCGATTTTCCGTCTGCTGATACAGGCAGGCCCGGAAGGGTTGCCTGCGGGCGAGATCGCACGTCATCTTGATATGCTGCCAAACACACTCTCGGCAAATCTCAACCTATTGAGCCAAGCCGGGCTTCTGGCCTCGCAGCGCGAGGGGCGTTCAATCATCTATCAGGCCAACTACGCCGGAATGGGCAGGCTGCTTAGCTTCCTCATTGCCGATTGCTGCAAAGGCGCCCCCGAAATCTGCGCGCCACTCACGAAGATCATTACCAGCGCTGCGGCCTGCTGCCCGTCAAAGACAGCGGAACCACCGCATCAAACCGGAAAGAAGGTTCTTGCATGAAAAGGGTCCATATTCACGTCAGCGTCGATGATCTCGATGCGTCCATCGGCTTCTATGCAACGCTTTTCGACACGCCGCCAACTGTGACCAAAGCCGATTACGCAAAATGGTCGCTAGAGGATCCTCGGCTGAATTTTGCGATTTCCCGGCGCGGTGCCGCGACAGGCCTCGATCATGTCGGAATAGAAGTCAGCGACAGCGCTGAACTCGCAAAGCTTGCTACACGCCTCAAGGCCGCCGGTCAGGACACGTTCGACCAGCAGGCAACGAGTTGCTGCTACGCCCTGTCCAACAAGACATGGGTCGTCGATCCCTCTGGCATTCGTTGGGAAACATTCCACACTTTCGGCGAAGCCACGACCTATGGCGAGGAACCTGCACTCCCTGCACAAGCGACGCAGCAACAATCCACTTCGGCCTGCTGCGGGTAGAGAGCATGGACACTTCTATAAGCACCGATTTCAAGGGTAAGGGAACTCCTGACAATCCCTTCAACCTGCTCTTTCTCTGCACCGGTAATTCAGCGCGGTCGATCATCGCCGAAGCAATCCTGAACCGCGTAGGTGAAGGTCAGTTCCGCGCGTTTTCTGCAGGCTCGATGCCGAAGGGTCAGGTCCATCCGCAAGCCATAAAGCTGCTCGACAGTTTAGGCTATGACACGAGCGGGCTTCGGTCGAAATCATGGGATGAATTCTCGGGAACTGATGCACCAGAGTTCGATTTCATCATTACGGTCTGCGACAATGCCGCCAGCGAGACCTGTCCTGTCTGGCCGGGGCACCCCGTCACAGCTCATTGGGGATTGCCCGATCCTGCAGCCATAGAGGGTTCCGTGTCGGACATCACCCTCGGCTTCGCGGCCACTTACCACATGATGAAAAGCCGGATCGACGTTTTCATCTCTCTTCCAATTCACTCGCTCTCCCGAATGGCTGCGAAGCACGAACTCAACAAGATCGGGCAACAGGCGGAGGGGACTCCCCAGAAGCCAGACACCTGATGTCTCCGCAATTCACCAAGGCCCGCCGTCTGGCAAGCGAGGCGATCGGGACGGCCTTTTTGCTCGCCGCCATCGTCGGATCCGGCATCATGGGCGAAAATCTGTCGGGTGGCAGCATGGCTCTTGCCCTGCTCGCCAATACACTAGCGACAGCCGCTGCACTTGTGGTGCTGATCACGATGTTCGGCCCGATATCCGGCGCTCACTTCAATCCCGTCGTGACGCTGGTTCTGGCTTTACGCGGGGAATTAACCGCCCGCCTGGCAATCCTCTATTCGGTTGCGCAGACGGGCGGCGCCATTATGGGTGTTCTGGTCGCACATGCCATGTTTGGCGAACCTCCCTTTCAGCTTTCCGACAAGCTGAGAGATGGCAGCGCACAGGCACTCTCCGAATCCGTCGCGACATTCGGTCTTGTTGCCACCATCCTGGCCATAATGAGGTTCAAGCCGGACTTCATAGCTACCGGCGTCGGCCTTTACATCGCCGCCGCCTACTGGTTTACCGCTTCCACATCCTTCGCCAATCCCGCCGTAACCATTGCCCGCAGCATGTCTTCAACCTTTTCGGGAATTGCTCCCGCATCGGTATCGATCTTCATAGGCTCACAACTGATCGGTGCGATTGCCGCTTTCGTGGTCTTCAGATGGCTCCTGAGAGAAGCGGAGGAATAAATCCCGCCAACCTGTGAACAACCTCCGCACGATCATTCACGGGCCGGTCCAGGCCGCTTCTTGCCAAAGAGGCGGGAAAGCTGGCCGATAAACGCCGCTGCATCACCAAGCCGCCGATCAAGCTCCGCCATGGTCTTTGATTGGTCCTCATTGTCTTCCAGCCAGATGCGGAAGGCTGACCCCCACACAAGCGCGAGGCCACGCACACGGGCGGCACCCGCAAGGCCAGATGAATCAATGCCCGCCGCTTCCAGCATCCAGCCCATGGATTGCAGCGCGGGTCGCATGAGCGGCGCCGAGGCAATGGGATCGCGCCTGAGATCAGCGGTAATGCGTTTCAGCGCTTCCTTGTCTGCCGCCATCGCATCAAAGCGCATCATCAGCACATCGAAGAGACGGTCCCGGGCGCTCTCGCCATCCATTTCTTCTGCAGCGACGGCATCAAGCACTTTGGCGTCGATCCCGCGCCCATAGGCGATGAGGATGGCCGTCCTGGAAGGAAAATGCGTGGAGAGTGTGGCGAGCGTCACCTTTGCCGCCGCCGCAATATCGGCAAGCGCCAGCCCGCGCCAACCCTGTTTCGCGGCAAGCTTCAGCGCGGCTTTGATGATCTTCTCTTCGGGATTGGTCCTGGGGGCCATATCACTCTCCTTCACCGGGAGAAGATAGGCCGCGAAAGCTGTCGTGGCGACCAGCTATTTGCCAAGTTCGCGCGCTCTGTCCCGTGCAGCAACCGCCGCCCGGCGCATGAGCGGCGACAATTCACCCATCAGCACATCAAGCGCAGCCGCCGTGGTGCCACCCGGCGAGGTAACATTCGCCCGCAGCACAGAAGCAGGCTCATCAAGCTGATGCAGCATCTCACCCGATCCGCTGACCGTTTCCCGCGCGAGCTTCATGGCAAGCTCCGGATCGAGGCCAAGCGCCTCCCCCGCTGCCGCAAGACATTCAACGAGATGGAAAACATAGGCCGGGCCGCTGCCGGAGATCGCCGTCACCGCATCAATCAGCGCTTCATTCTCAACCCAGCCCACCTCTCCCACAGCGGAAAGCAGCTGATCGGCAAGCGCCTTCTGAGCGGACGTCACATGCCTGTTGGCGCAGGCAACCGTCATGCCGCGCCCGACTGCGGCCGGCGTATTCGGCATGGCGCGCACGGCATGAACATCCGTACCAAGCAGTTTTTCAAGCCGCTCCAGCCCGGTTCCAGCCGCGATGGAAAGAAACACCGTGCCGGGCCGCACCAGTGGCTGCCATTCGGGCAGCACATCAGCCATGGTCTGCGGTTTCACGGCAATGAGAACGAGGGCGGGCTTTCGATCCGCGATCTCGGCCACAGGTGCGTTGAGCGACAGCCCTTGTGCCTCAAGGGCTGTAATCTCCGGCGAGGCAGAGGGTTCGCGCACCGCGACCTGATCGGGCGTGAGCCCCTTGGTGAGCCAGCCCGACAGCAATGCGCTGCCCATCTTTCCCGCCCCGACAAGGACCAGCGGGCCATCAATCTCGAATGTCATTTCTGAACCATCTTCAGCAGAAAACCGGCACGCGCTACATCTGCTCAGGCGTTGCCCTGCGTTTCAAACATGGCAGCGGCAATGGCGTCTTCAGCCGACTTTCCCGCCCACATCACGAATTGCAGGGCCGGATAATACCGCTCACAAGCTTCAATCGCGAGCCGAAGCAATGCTTCGCATTGTTCCGGCGTCGCCGCCGCACCACCGCAAAGCAGCAGGCTATTGCGATAGAGCACCGCTCCCTCATCTGACCAGATGTCGAAATGGCCGGACCAGAGCTGCTCATTGATGAGGGTGATGAGATGGCGCACCACGGGCCGCTTTTCCGGCGGCACACGGAGATCAAGTGTGCAGGCAATGTGAAGGCCCGAAATATCGTTCCGCCAGTTCAGTGAGAGTTGGTAGTCCCGCCACTCCCCGGCAACACAGATATTCAGTTCATCCTCGTGGCTCCGCTCGAAAAACCAGTCACGAATCGACGCAACCTGTTCGAGAAGATCGAGGGGATTGCCGTCGAATTCTTCCGCTTCGGCGACATTACCTGACATTCCTTACCCCGCTCGGGTTTCCCCGGAGCGCCCGGCATTTTGCCCTGCCAGACGCAATATCTAGTGGGCGACCCGCCCCATGAATACCAGACAACCGTGCCCGACCTGTTGAGTCGGTGCAAGCCCGGTCCATGGAATAGGTGGGGAAATCCTGAGCGAATCTGTGGATGAAGAGCCGGCGGAATGAGGAAAAGTGGCAAGCCGCCCCAATTACTCCTTCGCTGCCGGAGCCTGCTTCGCAAGCTCCGCTTCCAGCGTTTCCAGCCGTGCCCTCAACGCTTCATTCTCTTCGCGCGCAAGCTGGGCCATGGCGCGCACCGCCTCGAACTCTTCGCGCGTCACGAGATCCATATCGGCAAGCAGGCGCTCAGCCTGCGCCTTCAACACGGTTTCGACTTCCTGCCGCACCCCCTGCGCCGCGCCGGCGGCGTTGGTGAAAAGACGACCGAGTTCGTCGAAGATGCGGTTCTGGGTCTGGGTCATGGGTGCTGCTCCGGATGGCGTCTGTCCGTGGAACATAATCCTTCAGCGACGAAAAGCGAATCCGCCGATCTGCCGCACCTGCCCCGGCTTCTTCATGGCATTGGCATTGGCCTTGCCCCGGCCCATGCTAGAATTCCCACACCATGACACGAAACCCGAAAAAGACCGGCGGCCCGAAAACCATCCGCGAAACGCTTCAATCCGCCTCGCAGGATAACTCTGCTCGCGCCGAA
>JBAYOU010000138.1:0-5093 GCA_041678065.1 Parvibaculum sp.
AACCAGCGTAACCAGCGCCGCCGGCATTCGCGCGCAGCAGACGGGGCGTCTGAACAGGCCCGACAATTCGGTAATCGATTATGCGATGGTGCCGCTGCCGGATGGCGCGACGCTGATGACTTACGTGGATGTCACCGACTCCACCCGCATGGAGCAGGCGCTGCGTGACCGGAATGATGCGCTCGAAACAGCGGACAGGTTGAAATCCGAATTCATCAGCCATGTTTCCTATCAATTGCGCACACCGCTCACCAATATTCTGGGCTTCGGTGAAATCCTTGAAACAGAAATGTTCGGTACACTGAATACACGCCAGCATGAATATATGCAGGGCATTCTCGAAAGCTCCGAAACGCTGATTGATGTGGTGAACGATATTCTCGATCTCGCCGTCATCGAAGCGGGTGCGATGACGCTGGATCTGTCAGATGTTGATCTTTCCGCCGTGATTTATGCGACGGAAGAGTTCGCGCAGCGTCCTGCCCAGAAAAACAAGGTCACGCTGCGTGTCGAAGTTCCGAAAGAAATCGGCACGGTGCGCGCGGATGAAAAGCGCATCAAGCAGATCATGATCAATCTGCTTTCCAATGCGCTCGCTTTCACAAGCCCCGGCGATGCCATCATCATTGGCGGCACGCGGCGGGAGAATGCCGTCGAGCTTTATGTCGAGGATACAGGCATCGGTATCAGGCCTGAATTGCAGGGCAATGTGTTTGACCGCTTCGAGGCCTATGGTGGGTCAGACCGTCATCGCGGTGCGGGCCTTGGTCTGTCTCTGGTGCGCTCCTTCGTGGAGCTTCACGGCGGCTGGGTCACGCTTGAAAGTGCGCCGGGTGTCGGCACGCGCGTCACCTGCCATCTCCCCGTCCGCGCCGCGCCGCCCGCGCAGGGCGATGCAGCGCCGATCGCAGGCACGACAAAGCTCGAAGTCAGTTAATCTCCTTACGGATTACTCCCGGATTGTGGAAGAGACTGTTTGAAAAGTTTCTCTTCTACATCGTCATGGCCCGATTCAATCGGGCCATCCACGTCTTTGCGGTAGTTTCAGAAAGAAGAGAAAGACCTCTGACCTTCGCCGGGGCAGGCGTGGATGGCCGGGTCAAGCCTGGCCATGACAATTAGGTAAGTGCTGTCAAATGACCTATGAGCGTCATCCCGGCTTTCACCGGGGCGACACATCTGTTGTGGACTATGGCTTGCAGATTACTCCGCCTTCACGATCACCGCGCAGGCAACGCGCGCACCTGCACCGCCAATCGGCTGGGTCATGTGGTCATCCGCCGCTTCATGGATGACGAGCGCGGAGCCATCCTCATCAAGCAGATTGGCGCGGCCTTCCGCGCCGGCAAGCGTCACGCGGTCTGAATAGATTTCGGCATTCACCGCGCCATTCGCATCGGCGTAGATGTTCGGCAGATCGCCATCATCCGGCCCTTCGGGGTTGAGCAGCCCATGCGGCTTCTTGCCGGAATGATGCACATGCGCGCCCGATTCCTTGTAACCCTCATCGGCGCAGGTGCCCGTTTCGTGGAAATGGATCGCATGCCAGCCGGGCGCAATGCCTTCGATGTTCACACGAATGACAACGCCTTGCGGCCCTTCGGAAAGATCAGCGGTGCCTGCTTCGGGATTGTCCGGCGTCTGGAAAACACCCGCCGCCAGCACCGGCTCGGCAAAAGCCGGAAGCGGCGCAAAAGCCAGAACCGCAGCGCAGGCCGCGAGCGATGCAAGATGTGAGAGTTTCATGAGTGTTTCTCCTTCTTCGGTTCCCGGAATCTCTGGCAAACAAGCTAGCGCATATGCCGCGCGAGGAAAGGCCCTGAGCGTGGCCGAAATAAAAAGGCCCGCCTCCTTTCGGAGAGGCGGGCCTTGAGGCTTTAGACGTTCAGCCTGTCAGTGCTGGCTTTCCGGCAAGGTGAGGCGGATGCCATCAAGCTCGTTGCTGGCGATGATCTGGCAGCACAGGCGCGAATTTTCTGCCGAATGTTCGCAGAATTCGAGCATGGTCTCTTCCATTGTCTCGATGCCTGCAAGCTTGCCCTGCCATTCTTCCGGCACGAACACCATGCAGGTCGCGCAAGCGCAAGCACCACCGCAATCACCGTCAATGCCGGGAATGCCCTGTTTCACAGCCGCTTCCATCAGCGACACACCGTTCTCGACCTCGATCGTGTGTTCGGTGCCGTCATGTTCGATATAGGTAATCTTCGCCATTGAACTCACACGCCTCCCAGCGTTTCTTCCATTGTGTCCGTCGCGGTGTCAGCCCGCGATCTCCTTCACCCCGATGCTTTCATCGCGAATGCGCGCGGGGTCGAGCTTCGCTTTCTTCTGCGTCAGTACTTTTGCCATCATGAATTCAGGTGCGCGGTTCACCGCATCCACGGCAACAAGCACACCGTCCTTTAGATAGAAAACGGCAAAGCTGCGGCTGTTCTCCGGATCGCCGCGCACAACGGCTTCAGTGTAGCCAGCCGAAAGGCCGACGATCTGAAGCTTGAGGTCATACTGGTCCGACCAGAACCATGGCACCTGATCGTAGGGTTTCTGTTTGCCCGCAAGCGTTGCTGCGGCGGTCTTTCCCTGCTCGATGGCGTTATGCACGCTTTCAAGGCGGAGCCTGCGCCCGTAAACCGCATTCGGATGGCTGGTGCAGTCACCTGCCGCGCAGATGTCAGGGTCGGAGGTGCGGCAGAATTCATCCACCACAATGCCGTTTTCAACTTCAAGCCCGGCTTCCACCGCAAGCGCCGTGTTCGGAATAATGCCGATGCCCACAACCACGAAGTCGCAAGGGTATTCCTTGCCCTCGCCAGAGGTGACGGCGGTGATGCGGTCGGTTCCTTCAAAGCCTGAAACGGTCACGCCGGTTTCAATTTTCACACCGGCTTCGCGGTGCACGCGCTCATAGAATTGCGAAACGATGGGGTCCACCACGCGGGCGAGCACCCGGTCTGCGGTTTCGAGCACCGTCACATCAATGCCGCGCTTTGCAGCGACAGCGGCCACTTCAAGGCCGATATAACCGCCGCCTACCACGACCATTTTCGTGCCGTCACGGAAATGTTCCTGGATGGCCTTCACATCGTCGATGTTGCGCAGGTAATGCACGCCCTTCAGGTCAAAGCCCGGCACGTTCAACTCGCGCACCCGGCTGCCCATGGCGAGGATGAGCTTTCCATAGGGGTATTCGCGGCCTTCCGCCGTGAAGATGCGCTTGTTCTTGCGGTCGATTTCCGTGACGCGCGTGCCCCAATGCGTCTCCACGCCGGACTGCGCGTAGAAGTCATGGCCCTTCAGCTCCACCCGATCATAGCCGATTTCACCGGCCAGAAACTTCTTGCTCAGCGGCGGGCGCTGATAGGGTGCATAGGGTTCATCGCCGAAAATCCGGATCGGTCCCGCAAAGCCTTCCGCGCGCAGGCTCTGCACGGCCTGCGCTGCGGCCTGCCCCGCACCGATAATGAGAATATCGTCCGCCACATTTCCTCCCTTGCCTCCGATGCGTCCCGCCTTGGCATGTTTGGCGCCGCGCTCATCCGGACCGGATGACCAGATGCTTGCCTCGCAGCGCATCCTTTATTTTACGGAGGCATACTACGCAGAAAGCAGGTTTTTGCATCCCCCAAAGAGGGGATAGAAGCCCCAACCTCGCAAATGCCCCGCAGGGCGGAGCGCTCATTTGGCTTTTTCGACCAACATAACACGCCAAAAATGACGCTTGCGTCAACTTCTTTATCGGCTAATTGCTCGTCCGAAGCTGTCACAAAATCCCGCGCTGTCTCGTCTTGTAAGGGAAAGCCATTTCACTTTCTGAAACGGAGAAGCCCCGTGTCGCATGACGATCTTACACCGCGCCTTGATCCCTATAAGGCCTCGCCCGAAGCCTACAAGCCGCTTCTTGAGCTTCAGGCCTATACCGACAAGTGCGATCTCGAACATTCCCTTCTGGAGCTTGTGAAAACCCGCGCCTCGCAGATCAATGGTTGCGCCTTCTGCCTTGAAATGCACACGCGCGAAGCCCGTGCGGCGGGGGAGACGGAAACCCGTCTCTACCTGCTCAATGCCTGGCGCGAATCACCCCTCTACACGGCGCGGGAGCGTGCCGCGCTGGAGTGGGTGGAAGCCGTGACACTTGTATCCGTAGAGCATGTGCCGGACGCGGCCTGGAAGGCCGTGCGGGCAGAGTTCACCGACAAGGAGATCGTGGATCTTACTGTCGCCATCGGCATGATCAATGTCTGGAACAGGCTGGCTGTTTCTTTCCGTCTCACCCATCCGGTGAAACAGAAAGCCGGACACGAGGTCGCCTGAGAGTTCCCTCAGAGCAGCAGGGAGCGACCGGCCTTTACGTCCTTGTAGTCAAAGATGAAGGCGGAGATGAGCATGTTTGCCGTCTCCCCGTCATCGGAGAGCGGCATGTGGAGGGAGTCGAAAGCGCCCCGCATTCCTTCAAGCCACGGCACCTCTCCATAGACGCGCACGGGCAAGCGCTTCCGTACCGCCCGGCTATGCACGCCAATCGTGGCGTTCACGATCTCGGGGCCAAACCGGGAGAAGCTCTCGGAGATCGTCTTGCCGGTGCCATCGCTGCCGAAATAATGAGCGACCTTGGTTCCGACAAGGCGGTAATGGAAGTCGGAACCGCCATCCAGCACATCAACGATCACGATCCAGCCGAGGTAATCGCGCAGTTCGAGCGGGTCCATATCGGTGCGGGCAGGCATCAGCCTGTCGCCGCGTTTCGCGGACCAATAGGCATGAACCGCTGCCAGCACGGGATGGTCGAGCCGCGACGGAGCAGTTTCCGTTAACGCCCCCTGCACGACACTGTCCATGGTCCCGCCTCCCGAGGAAAATTCCACGCGGAGTGTTGCTCCCCCTGCGTTAAGGACATCCTAAACGGACCGTTCCTTATGGAGATTATTTCACATGAGGGCCCGGCGCGATCAGGGAAGCGGCTCGCACTTGGCGATCGGGAAAGGGCGGGCTAAAAACGCGCATGGTCGCAGAAAATCCCCATCTTCTGGAGGTCGAGCTTGCCGACGAGGTGGCAACACGCTCTCTCGGCAAGGCGCTGGCGGCGCGCCTGC
>JBAYOU010000139.1:0-5080 GCA_041678065.1 Parvibaculum sp.
ACGTTATGCTTATCGCTTCTTCCGGCACGCCTCTTGAAAAGCACCGCGTAAGCGAGAGAAGCCATGCGCGCCGGGAGACGGGCAGGCCTCGTGAGAAAACCGGCTCTCAAGCCGGCCTCAAATGGAGACAAGCAGAATGTCCAACCTCGAAACCGGGACCTGGCTTGGCGGGCGCATCATGGGCGCCGCTACCATTCCCCTCGGGCTTCTGGCGAGCGCCGGAAGCGCACTCGCGCAGGAAGAAGCGCCTGTGCTCAATTCCGGCGACACCGCCTGGATGATCACGGCCACCGCCCTCGTGCTTCTCATGACCATTCCGGGCCTCGCGCTCTTTTATGGCGGGATGGTCCGCAAGAAGAACGTGATCGCCATCACCGCCCAGAACTTCGCCATTGCCGCTGTCATGTCGGTTGTGTGGATGATTGCAGGTTACTCGCTCGCCTTTTCCGACGGCGGCGCGCTTAACGATTATGTGGGTGGCTTCAGCAACCTCTTCCTGGCGGGTCTCACCATTGATGCGATGACCGGCACCATTCCTGAAAGCGTCTTCATGACCTTTCAGATGACTTTCGCCATCATCACGCCCGCTCTCATCACCGGTGCTTTTGCTGACCGGATGAAGTTTTCGAGCATGCTCGTCTTCATGGTCCTCTGGTCGCTGCTCATCTACGCGCCGATCTGCCACTGGGTCTGGGGCGGCGGCTTCCTCGGTGAAGATGGCGTACTCGACTTCGCTGGCGGCACGGTCGTTCACATCAATGCCGGTGTGGCGGGTCTCGTCGCCTGTCTCGTGCTCGGCCCCCGCAAGGGCTTCGGCACGGAAAACATGGCCCCGCATAATGTCGTGCTTACCATGGTTGGTGCCTCGCTCCTCTGGGTCGGCTGGTTCGGCTTCAATGCCGGTTCGCAGCTTGCCGCTGACAATGGCGCAGGCATGGCGCTGGCCGTCACGCAGATTGCAACCGCAATGGCGGCTGTGAGCTGGATGGCGGTGGAATGGATCATCCATAAGAAGCCCACACTGCTCGGCCTCGCCACGGGTGCCGTTGCCGGCCTCATCGCCATCACCCCGGCTGCCGGCTTTGTCGATCCGATGGGCGCGCTCTTCATCGGCCTTGCCTCCGGCATCATCTGCTTCTTCGCCTCCACCACGATGAAGCGGGCGCTCGGCTATGACGACGCGCTGGACGTCTTCGGTGTCCATGCGATTGGCGGCATCGTCGGTGCGGTGCTCACTGGTGTCTTCGCCACGGCGGCGATCACAGGGTCGGATGTCCCGGTCGGTGCGATTGATGGCAACTGGGCGCAGATCGGCGTGCAGATCAAGGGCATCATCGCCACCATCATCTACTGCGCCATCGGCACCTTCGTGCTCCTCATGCTCACCCGTCTCTTCTTCGGCCTTCGCGTCTCGCCGCAGGAAGAGGTGGAAGGCCTCGACATCAGCCTGCATGGTGAAGCGATCCACTGATCGGCAAGCAGCATCAACAACAGCAAGGGCGCTCTCCGGAGCGCCCTTTTTCTTTGACTATTATCTGTCTACGGATGAATGACCTGTTGAAGTTGCACAGAATTTATGCATCTGCCGCTTCTCATTGGGCAATGCGCCTCTCTGAGCGCAGACACAATTCATGCCACATCGCAAAACATCGCGGATTCTCAAGGGTTTTCGCCGTGGGGCAATTCGGCACGGTTCTTGAGTAGCAGAGACATGCCCTGCGTCCTCGCGCGCTGCTTCACGCGGCGGAAGAGCAGAGCAAGGACAAACGAAAGCCGGCGGCGACCGCCCCGGCGCCAGAGAAAAGAGGGAAATCAAATGAAGCTCGTCATGGCGATCATCAAGCCATTCAAGCTGGACGATGTGCGCGAAGCGCTCACCGCCATCGGCGTTCAGGGTCTGACGGTGAGCGAAGTCAAAGGGTATGGCCGGCAGAAAGGCCAGACCGAAATCTATCGCGGCGCCGAATACGCCGTGAACTTTCTGCCCAAGTTGAAAATCGAAATCGTCACACCCTCCGATCAGGCGGACGCCGTCGTTACTGCAATCAGCGATGCCGCGAAAACCGGGCAGATCGGCGACGGGAAGATTTTTGTGGTGTCGGTCGAGCAGGTCCTGCGCATCCGCACCGGCGAAACGGATGTGGATGCTATTTAGTCCCTATACGGATTGAATGTTTGCCGATTGGGGAAGGCAACCCTCAAACGAGAGAGGAAAGATGAATAACACTGGAAGATATGCAAGCCGGGTGGCGGCGGGGGCTCTCGTCCTTCTCGCCATGACGGCACCTGCACTTGCGCAGGAAACAGGGGGAGCTGAAGAAGCCTTCAGCCTCAGCGCGCCGGAGATCGCCTACATCTTCAACACATTGCTGTTTCTGATTGGCGGCATTCTCGTCATGTGGATGGCGGCGGGCTTTGCCATGCTGGAAGCAGGGCTTGTCCGTTCCAAGAACGTCACCATGCAATGCACGAAGAACATCGCAATCTTCTCCATTGCGGGCATCGCCTACTATCTCGTTGGCTACAATCTCATGTATTCCGGCGTTGATGGCGGGTTCCTCGGTTCGCTCTCCATCTGGGGCGTGGATGATTCCGGCGGTGTCGCCGCCGACGGCACGGGCTATGCGGCGGCTTCGGACTGGTTCTTCCAGGTCGTCTTCGTGGCAACCGCCGCCTCGATCGTATCGGGCACGGTCGCCGAACGTGTGAAGCTCTGGCCCTTCATGATCTTCACGCTTCTCCTCACCGCTTTCATCTACCCGATCCAGGGTTCCTGGCAGTGGGGTGGCGGCTGGCTGAGCGAAATGGGCTTCTCCGATTTCGCGGGCTCCACCATCGTGCACTCGACGGGAGGCTGGGCCGCGCTGATGGGCGCGATCATTCTCGGACCCCGTATTGGCAAGTACATCAAGGGCGGCGGTGTGAACCCGATGCCGGGTTCCTCCATCCCGCTCGCCACGCTTGGCACCTTCATCCTCTGGATGGGCTGGTTCGGTTTTAACGGCGCTTCCCAGCTCGCCATCGGCACGGTCGCCGATGCGCAATCTGTCGCCACCGTCTTCATCAACACGAATATCGCTGCCTGTGGCGGCGTGGTCGCGGCCATCGTGCTGATGCAGCTTCTCTACAAGAAGGTCGATATCACCATGGCGCTGAACGGCGCACTTGGCGGCCTCGTCTCCATCACAGCCGAACCGCTCGCTCCGACACTGGGCTGGGCGCTTGGCATCGGCGCTCTTGGCGGCATCATCGTCGTGCTGACGGTGCCGCTCCTCGACAAGCTCCGCATCGACGATGTGGTCGGCGCTGTGCCGGTCCACCTCTTCTGCGGCATCTGGGGCACCATGGCCGTGCCGCTCACCAATGCCGACGCAAGCTATGCGGTGCAGGCGATGGGTGTGATCTCCATCGGTCTTTTCGTGGCGATTGCCTCGGCGGTGCTGTGGCTCGCCCTCCGCTTCACAATCGGCATACGCTGCACACCGGAAGAGGAATTGCTGGGCCTCGACAAGGCCGAGATCGGGATCGAAGCCTATCCCGAGTTCACGAGAACCTGATGCGCTTCTGCGGGCGGGGGCTGCCTCCGGCCCCCGCTCTCTCCCACGGCCACCGCCCTCTGCCACCTTTGATGGGGCGCGTGACCCGACTGAGCCCGTGGTTTCCCCACGGGCTCTTTTTCGTTTCCGCTGCTCCCGAGCCAATTCTTAACGGCCCCTTAAGCATTTGCTTCCAATTGTGTGGATAAGACGCGGGAATTCCACAGCTTTTTCCACCGTCTGTGGTGCCGTGCGGGGCTGGACCGCTTCCGCCCCCATGGTTAAGATCGCGCCGTTTCGTAGTTTCCCCGGTTTTTCGCGTATTTTCCGCGCGAATCCGGCGCGCCACAGGATTTTCGCGGCCTCTCATGGCAAGTCTTCAGACAGCGAGCGCCCCTTCTTCCCGGTTTGATAGCCTGCCGGACAGCCCTTTTCCGCGCCTCAACGCGCTGATCGAGGGGCTGGAGCCGGGCAAGTCACCGCTCATCATGTCCCTGGGTGAGCCGCAACATGCCTTTCCGGGCTTTGTTACCGAAGAAATCACCCGGAATGCCGCGCTTTTCGGCAAATACCCGCCGATCATCGGCACGGCGGAATTTCGCGCTGCAGTCGCAGGCTGGCTCGGCCGGCGCTATGGCATTGCCGCCCATATCGGCAAGGACCGCGCGCTCGACCCGGAAATGCAGATCCTGCCCGTGAACGGCACCCGCGAGGCACTATTCAACATCGCCCAGATTGCGACGCCGCCTGAAAAGGCAGGCCAGCGTCCGGCGATCCTGATGCCGAACCCCTTCTACCAATGCTACGCGGCAGCAGCGCTCGCCGCAGGCGCAGAGCCCATCTATATCGCCGCGACGCGCGAAAATGGCTTCCTGCCTGATTTCGAGGCATTGCCGGAGGAACTCCTCGCCCGCACGGCGATGATCTATTTCTGCAGCCCGGCCAATCCGCAAGGCTCGGTCGCAAGCAAGGACTACCTCACAAACCTGATCGCGCTTGCGCGACGCCACGACATCACGCTCGCCATTGATGAGTGCTATGCCGACATTTATGACCGCGAGCCGCCGACCGGCGCGCTTGCCGCGGCCCTTGCATTGCACGAGGAAAGCGGGCGCAAGACGGGCGATCCTTTCTCCAATATCATCGTCTTTCACTCACTCTCGAAGCGCTCCAGCCTGCCGGGCCTGCGCTCCGGCTTCTGCGCGGGCGAAGCGAAGCTGATGATGCGCTTCCGTTCCTTCCGCAACATCGCGGGGCCGCAAGTGCCCCTGCCGCTGATGGCCGCCTCTGCCGCCTGCTGGGCCGATGACGCCCATGCAAGCGCAAACCGCGATCTCTACCGCGCAAAAATCGACGCAGCAGAGCGCCTTCTCGGCAATCGCTTCGGCTTTTACCGCCCCGCTGGCGGCTTCTTTCTCTGGCTCGATGTGGGCGACGGAGAAAAGGCCGCGCGCGACCTCTGGGCGAAAGGCGGCGTGAAAGTGTTGCCGGGAGCCTATCTCTCGCGCGAAGATTCGCCCTATGGCCCCGGCGGCAATCCGGGC
>JBAYOU010000140.1:0-5042 GCA_041678065.1 Parvibaculum sp.
GGCTGCGTCATCCGCGCCGTGCAGGGCGGGAGTGGCATTTTCGAGAATGCGAGCGGCTATATCGTCTCGACCTTCACTGTCGGCGAAAACGCCGTCATCCGCGACAGCCAGAGCGCGGTGATCTTCACAAAGTGAGAGACCGCGCGCTTAAACGTGCTGGCCGCCATTGATCTGGATTTCCGCGCCGTTCACATAGCTCGACTGATCCGTGCACAGAAAATAGATCGTGCGGGCGACTTCCTCCGGCGTGCCGAGGCGGCGCATCGGGATTTCGGCCACGATCTTGTCTGTTCCCGGTGAGAGGATCGCCGTGTCGATCTCACCCGGCGCGATGGCATTGACGCGGACGCCGAGGCGACCAAACTCCGACGCCATTTCACGGGTAAGTGCCGCAAGCGCCGCCTTCGATGTTGCATAGGCGCTGCCCGCGAAGGGATGCACGCGCTCGCCTGCGATGGAAGTTACATTGACCACCGAGCCTTGCGCCGCCTTCAACTCTTCCACCAGCCCGCGCGCCAGCATGACGGAGGCAAAGAAATTGACCTGAAAGACACGGTACCATGTCTCGACATCCGTATCGAAGACACCGAGCCGCGAGCCGCCATCACCCTTGGGCGAAATCGCTGCATTATTAACCAGCGCGTGAAGCCGCCCACCCTGATCCTTCAGCCGCTCGCGCATCTCGGCTATGGCCGCGACCGTGTTTTCCACATCGGCGAGATCGACCTGAATGTGATCTTCCGGTCCTGCCTCCCATGGGCAGTCTTCCGGGAAAGGCTGCCGCGAACAGGTGATGACGCGCCAGCCCGCGCTTGAAAATCGTTTAACCGTGGCATGGCCTATACCCCGGCTTGCCCCGGTGAGGATCAGCGTCTTGCGTTCTGAATTATTGATCTGTGTCATGGCTGCAATCTAGAGGAAGGGGCGGGACGAAGCCAGAGCCGCCTCTGCGAGCGTCAAAACCTCCTTCGGCGCACCCGAAGCGTCCATACGGGCCCATGTCATCCGGCCAAGATCATAGGAAAGCTGCCGCCGCAGCACCTCAACCCCCGCGTCAGACGGATCATCCCCGCGCTTCTCGCGCGCCGCAACGCGCGCTTCGAGAACTGCTGCAGGTGCCTCAAGCCAAAGTCCGGTGAAAGAAAGGCTACGCTTCGCCGCAATCTCCGCCGCTTCGTCCCGTTCGCCCTCGCGCGCGAAAACCGCATCGAGAACGACGCTCATTCCGGCATCAAGTGCTATCCCGGCGAGGCGCAGCATCTCCGCATAGACGCGAGCACCCGCTTCCGGCGTATAGACAGCTTCAGGCAATCGGTCGAGCGGGCCCGCACCGAACATCCGCTTACGAATGATATCTGTACGCAGATGCACTGCTCCCGCTGCTCCCTCGACGCGGATCGCCAGCTCCTTTGCAATGGTGGACTTGCCAGTGCCGGAAAGCCCGCCGACAGCGATCAGCTTTGGCCGTTCCTTTTTCAGCTGCTGGAGGGCGAAGTCGAGATAGGCCCGCGCCAGCGCCACCTTGGCGTCGTCCCCCTCCTTCACCTGCATCGCCGTCACCTTGGCGCGCACAACAGCCCGCATCGACATGAAGAGAGGCAGCAGCGCGAGACTCTTGCAGGCCGGTTCCGTCTCATCATGCGTGAAGCGGTCGAGATAAGTGTTTAGTGCGCGGTTCGCATAGCCGCGAAGCCGTTCATCCTTCCCCGCGCGGAACGCAAGGTCCATCAGCAGAAAGGCGAGATCGTAAAGCGTGTCGATCCGCGCAAGGCGCTCACTGAATTCAATACAATCGAAGATGACCGGGCGATCATCCACCATTGTCACATTGCCGAGATGGAGGTCGCCATGGCAGTGCCGCACATGGCCGGTGAGGCGCCGTTCTTCCAAAAGCGCCTGATGGCGCGCAATCTCGACTTCGCTCAGCCTTGTTGCAATCACCGCTTTCTCTCGGTCAAGCACACCCCCCAGCGACGGTTGCATGTCCTGCCAGTTCTCGCGCACGATGCGCGCAATACCTTCCGCCCCGCCAAAGTCCTGCGCAATCTCTGCCTTTTGGTGGAAGTCCGCAATGTCAGTCGCAAGCAGCTCCACAATATGGAGCGCAAGCTCGCCCTTCTCTGCCAGCGTCGCGAGAAGTCCGTTACTCTCGAAGCGCTTCATCTCGACAAGCCAGTCCACCACCTCGCCATCTTCGCCGTCGAGGCGAAGCCCGTTTGAGGTAACGCGCACCGGCACGAGACCCAGATAAATCTCCGGTGCTGTGCGGCGATTGCGCGAAAGTTCCTTTTCGCAGGCGGCCTTGCGCTTCTCGCAAGTTGAAAAATCGAGAAAGGTGAAGGCGACCTGTTTCTTCAGCTTGTAGGCGCGATCGCCCGCGAGGAAAATATGCGAGGCGTGGGTTTCGACATGCTGGACCGCTTCGTCCGGCAGCAGGTCATGCGTTTCAGGCTTCAGCAGAAACGTCACTATGTCCTTCTGGTCGCTCTCTCGTGTCACCATCCAGTTTCACTTCAGCTTCGTTGCAAGTTGGTGAGTTTCTGGCTGCCTGCCGGGTCCTGATGGATCAACACTTCAGAGCCCGGAAAAGCCGCCATGATCTCGTCGCGCACTTCATCAGAAATCCGATGCGCTTCCTTCAGCTTCATCTCGCCATCAAGCTCGAGATGGAACTGGATGAAGCTGTCGACACCCGAGCGCCTCGTCCTCAGATCATGAAGGTTCACGGCCTCGGAGTGGGACCGCGCAATCTCCTTGATGCGCTCGCGGTCTTCATCGGAGAACTCCTGATCCATCAGTTGCGCAAAAGCGCTGACGACGATCTTGCCTGCGCTCCACGCAATCAGCCCGGCAATCAGAATACCGAAGCCAGCATCAGCCCAGTGAACCCCAAAATAGCCGGACAGAACCAACGCTGCGATCACCGAAAGGTTCATCAACAGGTCGCCGCGATAGTGGATCGAGTCCGCTTCGATGGCGACCGAGCGCGTTTGACGCACCACATGACGCTGATAGGTGACGAGGCCGAGTGTCAGCAAAATCGCGATTACCACGACGACAATGCCGGCTACCGAATTTTCGATTGGTTTCGGCTCAATCAACCGGTGTAACGACTCAAAGATGATGTAGCCCGCCGATGCGAAAATGAAAATCGACTGCCCAAGCCCCGCCAGCGCCTCCGCCTTGCCATGGCCAAAGCGATGTTCTGCATCTGGGGGCGCAAGGGATGCGCGCACGGCAAAGAGATTGAGAAGTGATGCCGCACCGTCGAGCAGCGAGTCTGTCAATGTGCCGAGCATGGCGACCGAGCCGGTGAACCAGAAGACCACGCCCTTGAGCGTGATGAGCAGCACCGCCACCGCCACAGCCGCAAGCGTGGCGCGGCGCATCAGCCTGTCATGCGACCGCGCCTGTTCCTGTGTAGTCTGTTCCACACTTGCCATGCCGGATTCAGGGATAGAGACGTTTCGTGCGCCAGGCGGTGGCTGGCGTATCGCGATCGAAAACGAGCCTGTCATGCAGGCGGAAAGGCCGATCGCGCCAGAACTCGATGCGGATGGGCACGATGCGGAAGCCCGACCAATGCGGCGGGCGAGGCACCTTGCCAAGACCGAATTTGGCGGCATAAACCGCAACCTGCCTTTCGAGCTCGAAGCGTGTTTCGAGCTGGCGGGACTGTCTGGATGCCCATGCGCCGATCTGGCTGTCGCGGGCGCGTGAGGCGAAATATTCATCCGCCTCCGCATCACTCACCGGCGTCACAGCGCCACGCACTCTTATCTGCCGGCGGAGACTTTTCCAGTGGAAGCAGAGGGCCGCGCGCGGATTTGCCTTCAATTCCTCCCCCTTGTCGCTTTCGAGGTTGGTGTAGAAGACGAAGCCCTGCTCATCGACACCCTTTAGCAACACCATCCGCACATCGGGGAAGCCGTCCCCATCCGCCGTGGCGAGCGCCATGGCGTTCGGGTCTTCCGGCTCCTTCACGCGGGCAAGCTCCATCCACTCATTGAAGAGGGAAAAGGGATCGTCGCCTGCGGCCGCCTCCGCTTCGACGGTGTTTTCATTCATCTCGCTCATTTCCCTCTGGCCTGTTCATCACAATGAAGATGCTCCGTTTTTCACGTTCTGCGTGAGTTATCCGGGCGGTGTTTCGTTGCTCCATTCTTGCCACAATCACCACATTATATAAGTCACTACTATTGGTTGGGGACGACAAAGCACAGGATTTGACGCAAATGAACCTCCTCAAGGGATTAGCCATAGGCGCGGTTGCTCTTTCGCTGGCCGCCTGCGACCAGAGCATGTATGGCGGCGGTGGCGGTATCAATAAGCAGACGGTCGGCACTGTCGGCGGCGCTGTCGCGGGCGGTCTTGCCGGTCAGGCGATCGGTGGCGGCACGGGCCGTCTCTGGGCAACGGGTGCCGGCGTGCTGCTGGGCGCGCTGCTTGGCAGCGAAATCGGTAAATCACTCGACCGCGCCGACCGCGCCTATATGGGCGAGACGACCTATAATGCGCTGGAGAATGGCCGCTCCGGCCAGCCGGTGCAGTGGCGCAATCCGGATTCGGGCAATTACGGTACGGTGACGCCGCAGGCCGCCTATCAGCAGAGCAATCTGACCTGCCGTGAATATTCGCAAACGGTGTATATCGAAGGCCGCAGCCAGCAGGCTTACGGCACTGCCTGCCGCCAGCCGGATGGCTCCTGGCAGATTCAGAACTGATCGAGACATAAGGGGTGGGTCGGCAATCATGATTTCTTTCCGGTCCGCCCTTTTGCCCGCATTGCTGGCGGCATCCTTTGCAGCCCCATGCGCCCTCGCCCAGCCGGGCGTCACCGTGCGCGACCGCATTGAACAGACACTGCCGACGCAAGCCGAAAAATCCGACCGCTTCAATGAAGGCCTGCTCGCCCATGACAAGGGCGACTATGCGCGTGCCTTCGAAATCTGGCTCCCCCTCGCGCAACAGGATGATCTTGCAGCCATGCGCAATGTGGCGCTGCAGCTGAAAGAAGGGCGCGGCACAGAGCCGGATGCCAC
>JBAYOU010000141.1:0-5026 GCA_041678065.1 Parvibaculum sp.
GAAGCAAAGATCATTCTTGCGCTTCGCCACCCGGCAGATTGCGTTCTCTCCTGCTTCATGCAGGATTTCGTGCCGAATGGCGGCATGGTGAATTTTCTCACGCTGACGGGCTCTGCGGCTTTCTATGATCGCATTTTCTCGCTCTGGCAGAATTATCGCGAGGTGCTGCCGCTCAACGTGCAGGAAGTCCGCTATGAAAATCTGGTGGCTGATCTTCGTGCCGAGATAGAGCCGGTGCTGCAGTTTCTCGGGCTTGACTGGCATGAGGCGGTGAGCGATCCGGCGGCGCATGCGCTGCAGCGTGGTACGATCCGTACCCCCTCCTATTCGCAGGTGACGCAACCTATCTATTCAAAGGCGATGGAACGCTGGCGGCGATATGAGGAGCAAATAAAGCTCGTGCTGCCTGTTCTTGCGCCACACGCGAAACGGCTGGGATATACGCTTTGAGTACCATGAGCGGAACGAAGAAAATCCTGCTTGTCGATGATGATGACGTGCTTCGCGATTCATTGGCGGAGCAGCTTGAACTTCATGATGAATTCGCCTGTGCTGCTGTCGCAACGGCAGAAGCGGGGATCGAGCACGCAAAGAATAATCATGTTGATCTCGTGCTGCTTGATGTCGGCCTGCCGGATATGGACGGGCGTGAAGCCTGCCGCCTGATGCGCGAGGGCGGCGTGACGGTGCCGATCGTCATGCTGACGGGTGTGGATACGGATGCCGACACGATCCTTGGGCTTGATGCGGGCGCGAATGATTATGTGACGAAGCCCTTCCGCTTCGGTGTGTTGCTCGCGCGTATGCGCGCACATCTGCGCAGCCATGAGCAAAGCGAAGATGCCGTCTTTACCATAGGCCCTTACACATTTCGTCCAAGCGTGAAGCTGCTGGTGGATGAGAATGAAAAGAAAATCCGCCTGACGGAAAAGGAAACGGCGATCCTGAAGTTTCTCTATCGTGCGGGCGGGAAGATGGTGCCGCGCGATGTGCTTCTGGCGGAAGTGTGGGGATATAATTCAGGTGTGACGACGCATACGCTCGAAACACACATCTACCGTTTGCGCCGGAAGATCGAGAAGAACCCGCCCGATGCGCAGATACTTGTCACCGAAAGCGGCGGCTACAAGCTGGTGCCCTGAGGTTCAGGCTTTCGCGGTGAGCGAGAGCATGACGATGCAGCCAAGCACGATGGGCGTACCGATAAGGGCGGCCATGAGAAGCGCGCTGAAGCCCCAGACGAAAGTGGCGATGGCGAGCAACAGCAGAAGATTGATGACAAAGAGCGTTGCGCCGTCGATGCGGTCCATGATCTTCCTCTCAAGGCATAGGCGATTGACCTCATGTGCCTCTTTGTGGAGGTGAAACCAATCGGACCTTTCGCCGCATCAGAGTGTCAGGCGTCACCCGGCACATGGGCGGTGAGCTTGTAGGTGCTCACAAATTCGGGTGGCATCCGCGTGGCGCGGCCCGTTTCAATGTTGATGCAGACGAAATCGCTCAAGCCTCGCAGCAATGTCTCGCCGGATTGCGGGTTCACCATCTGAAAGCGGCGGCGCAGGCGGATGCGTCCGTCATTCCCCGTAATCCATGTGCCGATCCAGACCGGCTCGCCGACGCGGCTGGCGGTGAGATATTCAAGCTCGTGGCGGCGTACCACCATGCCGCGATTGATTCTGGCATAGGCGGAAAAGTCGAGGCCGAGCGCCTTTGAATGTTCCCAGGCGGTCTTTGCCATCCATGTCAGATAGACGACATTGTTCGTGTGCTGAAAATCGTCAATATGCTGCTTCTCCACCATCGTCTTGTAGATGAAGGGGTCGGGGTGATCCCATACTATTCTGGAGGCGATGCCGGATGCCGCTTCGCTCATTCTCTGGTTTCCTGCCATTGCGTTTGGCCGCGTGATCCTTCTTAAAGGCAGGCCTGCTGCGGCGCAAATATCAGATGGCCGCGACAGGCGGGGCTGGCTTCGCTATTCTTTGCCCCATGAGCCTTGAACCCGCCGTCGCCCTGTTGCAGCAGCTCGATCTCTTTTCCGGGCTTGATTCCGTGCGTCTTGAGGTCGTGGCCTTCACTTGCGAGAGACGGGATTATGCGCCGGGCGCGACGCTGTTCTTGGAAGGGGAGGAGGCCGATTGCGCCTATCTCATTCTTGCGGGAGAGGCTGTGATGCTTTCCCATGACGAGGCGGGGGAGCCGCAGGCCTACCGGCTTGACAGGGGCGAGCTCATCGGCGAAACGGCTCTCTTCGATCCGCAGCTGCGGCGCAGCACCGTGCGCGCCGTGACGGGATTGCAGGTACTGCGGATTGGCCGGGACATGTTCCAGCGGCTGCTTGGCGAGTTTCCCGAAATGGCGGGGCCGGTCGCCTCGCGCCTTGCGGATCGGCTTGAAGCGATTGGCAGCGACCTCACCCGGTTGCGGGAAAGGTTCGTGGCACAAACAAAAAAAGGGCAGGCGGAGAAATGAGCGAAGGGCAGGCGGAAGCAAAGAAGGCCAATGCGGATTGGCCGCCAAACATTCAGGCGGTCTTCAAACGCATGGCGCCTGCGAGCCGCTATCTCGGGCTTGAGATTCTGGAAGCCGACAAGCAAGCCCGCATCGTGAAGGTTGCTTTCAATGCAAGCGACGAGCTTTGCAATATGTGGGGCGGCATCCAGGGCGGCATGGTGGCGGCGATGCTCGATGATGTGATGAGCCTTGCCGTGGGGCTTGATCTTGAATGGGGTCAGATCTCGCCGACGCTTGAACTGAAAGTCTCTATGCTCAATGCCGCGCGCCCCGGCCGCATCATCGGCACGGGCCGTGTCATCAAGCGCGGGAAGTCGGTCGGTTTCATCGAAGGCGAGTTGACGGATGAAGGCGGCAAGCTGCTGGCAACAGGCAGTTCTACGGCCACTTTCGTTACGCTGAAAAAGAAAGAGCCTGCCGCTCAGGCGTAGGCGTTCTTGTCGAAGAAGCGGCGCGCATCCTCCGTCAGATGCGTATCGAACAATGCGAAGTGATGGCGAATGCCCGCATTGAGCGTGGCCTTGTCGAGCTTCACCACATGGCGCGTCTCGCGCAGAAAGCTCGGCCAGTAGCGGATCACAACCCAGGCATTGTCCGCAAGCGGAGGAAGCTGTTCATCCTGCATCTCCAGATGCCCGGCCTCGATCATGTGGCGAAAGAAGCGGATGAACATGGTGGTTGTGGATTTGTAAACCGCATGGACGCGGCCTTCGAGTTCCGGTGAGGAGCGGCCATATTCTGCCTGGTCGCGATAGAGATACTGATAGGTCCAGACCTCTTCAAAGATCGAGCGGATGAAGGTCGTGTAATTCTCCCTCACCGTTTCAGGCGTCGAGGAAATGGCGAGCCGCTTGTCGATCTGTTCGAACAGGGCAAGCTGGTGGGCCCGGACGAGATCGCGCTTGCTGCGAAAGTGGTACCAGAGATTGCCTTCCGAGATGCTCACCGCCTCTGCGATGCGCGCCGTCGTTACGGCGTCATAGCCGTTCTCGTTGAAGAGCCGCAGGCTCGCGGCGAGAATCCTGTCTTTGGTTTTTGGTGCCATCCCGAATCTTTTTTCTCGTTTCCCCATCTTGCCGTAGCGGCAACGCGGCATTTTCAAAGCAGCCATGCGCAACCTGCGCCCTTGCGCTCATAGGGTCAATACCCTAATATGGGGTATCTACCCTAACGAGAGGCTCACCGGGTTCCCCCAACTTGCCCGGAAAGATGCCCCAAGGTAGGAACCCCAGGAGCGGGCGAAGGCGAGGCGTTTCACCCCCGAAACAGCTGGCCCCCCAGCTTAAAGTCTCAGCGCCGTGATTACAGGCGCATGATCCGACGCCCGCTCCCACCCCCTTGCATCCTTGCGCACATGCATCGACACAGCCGCATCCCGCAGCGCCGGTGTGACCCAGATATGGTCAAGACGGCGGCCCCTGTCTGATGCTTCCCAATCCTTCGCGCGGTAGCTCCACCAGGAATAAAGCGTCTCGGTCGCGGGCACAAACTGACGCATCACATCCACCCAGTCATGCGAGGCATAAAGCTCGTTCATCAGATCCACCTCGACCGGCGTGTGGCTGACGACCTTGAGCAATTGCTTGTGTGACCAGACATCATGCTCCAGCGGCGCGATGTTGAGATCGCCGACAAGCACCATGCGGTTTGATGATTTGTTGCGCTCCTTGCTGAAGATATCCGTCATCTCGCGCACAAAGTTGAGCTTGTGCGCAAATTTCGGATTGATCTTCGGATCCGGCTCGTCGCCGCCCGCAGGCACGTAGAAATTATGCACGCGCATGCCGCCCGGCACATCGAGATCGGTTGCGAGATGGCGGCAATCGCCGACCTCGCAGAAGTCGCGGCTTTCCACTTTCTTGAAGGGAATGCGGCTCAGTGTGGCGACGCCGTGATAGCCCTTCTGGCCATGCACGGCGACGTGTTCATAGCCTGCCTGTCTGATTGCCTTCATGGGGAAGGCATCGTTCACGCATTTGATTTCCTGAAGGCAGAGCACATCAGGCTGTTCCTCGGCGATCAGGCGTTCAACGAGATTAATCCGTAGGCGAACAGAATTGATATTCCAGGTCGCAATCTTGAGGGTCACATTATCGTCCGTTGTTGCAGGCGCGCGGCATGGTGCCGGTCAGAAAAGATTGAGGGTGAGGCCCGCTATGCCGATAGGCCAGCGGCCCCGCGCGAAGAGCGCGAATTTGCGGCGGAAGGGGTGATCGGAAGGCGCATCCGCGATGAGAGAAAGAGCGGCGCCATGCGCGGCATGGAGTGCAGCGCCGGCGGCGGCGTTCAGCAGTTCTTCGTCGTCCACTTCCCAGAAATCAGCCGCCTCCACCAGCGCGCTCCGCACGCGTTCGCCAAGGAGGGCTGAAACATGCGTCATGGCGATGGTGAGAGCGTCTTCACTCAGCAGTTCGAGTGCTTCGCTGGTGAGGCCGGCGCGCAGGCTTTCTTCCGCTTCCCAATGGGCGGGGTCGATGTCGAGCGTCATGGCGGCGTCGGCAGCTTCTGACCA
>JBAYOU010000142.1:0-5015 GCA_041678065.1 Parvibaculum sp.
CGGCGTGCTTCAGGGCTCAACCGG
The DNA here is from genome assembly GCA_041678065.1 of Parvibaculum sp. Lineage (GTDB taxonomy): Bacteria > Pseudomonadota > Alphaproteobacteria > Parvibaculales > Parvibaculaceae > Parvibaculum. Next base: position 25 of record JBAYOU010000142.1, read on the forward strand.
GTGCGGACAGGACGTTTCACGACAGACAATCGGGTCTCCGGGGAATCGGGTAGTGCTTTCAAGCAGCGGGACTATAGCGCAGGGGCCGCAAATGAGCCGGCCTTATATGAAACTGCCTCATATTGACTCTTCGAGCCAACGCTATTGATATATTACTCAATAGTTGCATGGGCCATAGGGAGGAAGCCATGACAGCACTCGCAGCCGCCATAGCCATGTCCGACGCGGAGAGCCTTCCGCTCGATCAGATCGACGTAAGTCGCCCCGAATATTTTGAACAGAATGTGGAGGGCGAGTATTTCCGCCGCCTCCGCCGCGACGATCCTGTCCATTACTGCGCTGACAGCGCCTATGGCCCCTACTGGTCCATCACCAAGTTCAACGACATCATGGCGGTGGATACAAACCACCAGGTATTTTCGTCGGACGCTGATCTGGGCGGTATCGTCATTGATGACGCCCTCCAGAAGGGTGCCGGCGAAGGCGCGATGAAACTCACCAACTTCATCGCCATGGACCCGCCGCGCCATGACGACCAGCGCAAGGCAGTAAGCCCCATTGTTGCGCCGACAAATCTGGCACAGCTTGAAGGTACGATCCGCGAGCGCGTCATTCGTGTGCTTGAAAGCCTGCCCGTTGGCGAGATGTTTGACTGGGTGCCCAATGTTTCCATTGAACTCACCACGCAAATGCTCGCGACGCTTTTTGATTTCCCCTTTGAAGATCGCCACAAGCTGACCCGTTGGTCCGATGTGACAACGGCAGAGCCTGGCTCGGGCATCATTGATAGCTGGGAGCAGCGCACGGCAGAGTTGCTGGAATGCGCTGCCTATTTCCAGCGCCTCTGGAATGAGCGGGTAAACTCAGAGAAGCCGAGCTTTGATCTCATCACCATGCTCAGCCGTTCGCCTGCGACGCGAAACATGCCGCCGGAAGAATTTCTCGGCAATATCGTGTTGCTGATCGTTGGCGGCAACGACACCACCCGCAACTCCATGACGGGCGGCGTTCTCGCACTCGGCCAAAACTCGAAGGAGTGGGAGAAGCTGAAGGCCGATCCCGGCCTTATCGGCAATATGGTTTCAGAAATCATCCGTTGGCAAACGCCGCTGTCGCATATGCGCCGCACAGCCCTTGTCGATACAGAGCTTGGCGGAAAGAAAATCCGCAAGGGTGACAAGGTGGTGATGTGGTACATCTCCGGCAATCGAGACGAAGACGCGATTGATCGTCCCGATGATTTCATTATCGACCGCCCCCGCGCACGACAGCATCTTTCATTCGGCTTTGGTGTGCATCGCTGCGTCGGCAATCGCCTTGCCGAAATGCAGCTCCGCATCCTCTGGGAAGAAATACTGAAGCGCTTCTCCCGCATCGAATTGATGGGTGAGCCTGTACGCGTTCGTTCCAATTTCGTACGCGGCTATGCCTCACTGCCGGTAAAGCTTCATGCTCTTTGAGAAAGGTTCGAGATGGCAAAAGTCAGTTACATCGAAGCAAATGGCAATATTCATACGGTCGAAGCAGAGCCGGGAATTTCCGCCATGGAAGCAGCGGTGAAGCATGCTGTTCCGGGCATTGATGGAGATTGCGGCGGCGCTGCCGCCTGCGCCACCTGCCATGTCTATGTTGATCCCGAATGGATCGGCAAGACAGGCACGGCTCAGGAAGGGCTGGAGAAGAGCATGCTCGAATTCGCGGAAGAAGTGCGCGAAACAAGCCGCCTCGCCTGCCAAATCTCTCTCACCCCGGCACTGGATGGGCTGCAACTCCATTTGCCCGAACGACAGCACTGATCGGGACAGATGAAAAAGGGAGGCTCCGGCCTCCCTTTTTTACTCAACCTCATTCGTCGTGCAGAAGCGTGTTACGGCAGCCGTCGAGAAGCACTTCCTCTTCTGCGGTGTCATCTGGTGCCATGTAACTCAGCACCGCCTCACCACCCTTGGTATGCCAGCGCCAGCCAAGTTCTTCATTCAGCGAGGCATATTTCGCCCCTGACGCAGATGGCATGATCCGCAGCGGAGCAAGCTTCCCGTCATGGAAAAGCGCCGCAAGCGCATTGCCGTCCTCGAAGTTGAAATAGATGGCCTGCACTTCCATACCGCCATCACACGCATAGGTAATGGTGAGCGCGTCATAGCGCGATGGTTCCCCCGCCACGCCTGTTTCATCAACCGCATCATCGCCGCAGGCAGCAAGCATCAAAAGCGCCCCGACCATAATCAGTGTCCGCCCGAACTTCATCACCCGACCTCCTCTGTTTCACCTCGCTCCTCCGGATTTCACGATGTAACAGCGCCACAATCAAGGCGCGCAAAAGAAAAGGGAGGCCGAAGCCTCCCTTTCATATTCGTGCCTGCGGGGCTTTTACGTTCCCTGCGGGGCTTTTACGTTCCCTGCGGGGCTGGCGGCGCACCCACCGGCCCGTCACCGCTCGGCTTGCTGGTAACCGGTACCGAGGAAGTCGGCCCGTCAGCAGGCTGCACCGGCTCACCCCGATCACGCACGGGCGGCTCGCCTTTCAGCAGATTCTGAATCTCGTCACCCGACAGCGTCTCATATTCGAGCAGGCCATTAGCGATGATGTGCAGCTGCTCGACATGCTCCGTAAGGATATTTTTCGCCGTGTCATAGCCTTCCTCGACGATGCGGCGTACTTCCGCATCGATCAGGCGCTGCGTCTCTTCCGACATATTCTGCTGGCGCGCAACGGAGTGGCCGAGGAAAACCTCTTCCTCATTCTCCGCATAGGCGAGCGGACCAAGCTTGTCGCTCATGCCCCAGCGCGTGACCATGGCCTTCGCCATCTTGGTCGCCATCGAAATATCGGATGAGGCACCCGACGTCACCTTGTCATGGCCGAAGATGATCTCTTCGGCGAGACGACCGCCCATCGCGACCGCAAGGTCCGCCTGAAGCTTCGCACGCGTCACCGACAGCTGATCGCGTTCCGGCAGACGCATCACCATGCCAAGCGCACGGCCACGCGGAATGATCGTCGCCTTATGGATCGGATCGGAAGCCGGCATATGGAGCGCCACCAGCGCATGCCCACCTTCGTGATAGGCGGTGAGCTTCTTTTCTTCTTCCGTCATGACCATGGAACGGCGTTCCGCACCCATCATCACCTTGTCCTTGGCGTCCTCGAACTCCGCCATGGTGACAAGACGCTTGCCACGCCGCGCCGCCATGAGGGCCGCCTCGTTGACGAGGTTCGCAAGATCCGCTCCCGAGAAACCCGGCGTGCCACGCGCGATGGTGCGCGCATCAACGTCAGGCGACAGCGGCACCTTCTTCATATGGACCTTCAGGATTTTCTCGCGGCCAACCACATCCGGGTTCGGCACCACAACCTGACGGTCAAAACGCCCCGGGCGCAGCAGCGCGGGATCGAGCACGTCCGGCCGGTTGGTCGCCGCGATGAGGATGATGCCCTCATTCGGTTCGAAGCCGTCCATTTCGACGAGAAGCTGGTTCAGCGTCTGCTCGCGCTCATCATTGCCGCCACCAAGGCCCGCGCCACGATGACGACCCACGGCGTCGATTTCGTCGATGAAAATGATACAAGGCGCATTCTTCTTGGCCTGTTCGAACATGTCGCGCACGCGGCTCGCGCCGACGCCGACAAACATTTCAACAAAGTCCGAGCCGGAGATGGTGAAGAACGGCACATTGGCCTCGCCCGCGATGGCGCGCGCGAGCAGCGTCTTGCCGGTGCCGGGAGGGCCGACAAGCAGCACGCCCTTCGGGATGCGGCCGCCAAGGCGTTGGAACTTCGCCGGGTCGCGCAGGAAGTCCACAATCTCCGTGAGATCGTCCTTCGCTTCGTCAATACCCGCGACATCATCAAACATCACGCGGCCATGGCGTTCGGTCAGCAGCTTCGCCTTGGACTTGCCAAAGCCCATTGCCTTGCCGCCGCCACCCTGCATCTGGCGCATGAAGAAAATCCACACTGCGATCAGCAGCAGCATCGGGAACCAGGAAATCAGAATCCCGAAGAGCGAGGGCGATCCATCTTCAGTGGGCTTTGCAGCAATGCTCACATTGTTGCGCTTCAGCGTATCGACCAGCGAGGGATCCTGCGGCGCGATCGTCTGGAACTTGCGGCCATCCATGTAGGTGCCGCTTACTTTCTCGCCCTGAATGACGACTTCGCTCACATTGCCGGAATCCACATCCGACAGGAAACGCGAATAGGCGATTTCAGACCCTGCGCCTTCCTGCGGAGCCGGCCCCTGAAACAGATTGAACAGCGCGATCAGAAGCAGCGCGCCGAGAACCCAGACAGCGAAGTTCTTGAAATTGGACAAGGGCTTTCCCTTTTTACCAGACTACAACCGCGTCACCCCATGTGGCCGCGATTGCATAGCAGGAGCCGTGCCACAGCACCCTCCCGCGTCTTGAGTGTTTCTAATCTAGAAGAACATAGTGACCATAGAAAGGTTTACCAAGTGCCCATAGCGGGCTTTTGGCCGCGTTTCTCAAGCGTTTCGGAAGGTTCAAACCTTGATCGGCAAGGCGCGGCGGAGCATCACATCCCACTCGAAGCCCAGAATATCTGTCTCGAAATGGGGCGCTGCCACGCATTCTCCATCCTTCCAGAGACCCGGCAGTGCCTGAAGGATGGCTGACGGTACAGGCGGAAGGCGCACCTCCCGCGCATGAAGGGCTGCAAGCCCCTCCTGTGCGAGCGCGCGGACCTCAATGCGCGCGCGTCTTGCCGCCTTCAAGAGACGGATATGGAACCGCCCATCCCATAACCCTTCCTGGCCCGGCGCGAGAATGAGGGACGCCGCCTTCCGCGCGCCCGCCACTTCACGGGTGAAGATGATGCGCCCGCCCTTTCTCGCTATCTTGACGCCCGCCAGCGTCCGCCCGCCACCAAGCTGTCCGGCAAGCAACGCGGCATAAACTGCCTCAAGTGCATTGAGGCGTGGCGCATAGTCCGCACCACCCGCAATGCGGATCGCGGTAGCAAGCGCCCG
>JBAYOU010000143.1:0-5011 GCA_041678065.1 Parvibaculum sp.
CCAAAGACAAGCTCGTTTGAATAGAGCGCGTCAATATAGGTGCCTTGCGTGTGCGAGCGCGCTGTGATGACGCGGCGCTTTGTCTGAACCTGATGGCGGGAAAGACCGCCTTGCGGCTTTGCGAGATCGGCATCGGCTGCGGTTGCCAGTCGAATGGCACCATCGACCTCGCCCGGCGTTACTTCCTGGCCGGCTTTCAGCCGCGCATAGAGGTCGCGGAAAACGCGGTCGGCCTGATTGCGGGCATGGGACTTGCCGGTGATGACAAGCGTGTTGCCGCGTAATGTAGCAAGCACGTCAAGGCTTTGCTCGATACGGGCAAGGTGGCGATCGTTCGTTCCGAAAAGCTCCGTCAACAGACGGTTATCATCAAAGGCGATGACGAGACTGTCGCCATCCGCTTCTTTCTTTGTGCCATTCGTGCCACCCGCTGCGCTCACCTGCGGCCTGTCCTTTCGATGCGCGTGGCCTGCATCAGGCGAGAACCGCTTCCGCCTGACGAAGGCGACCTCGCAGAGAATTGCGATAGCCTTCCTCGATCTCTACATCCACGATCTCGCCGAAGAGGCTTTCAGGCGCATCCTCGACATGAACCGATTGCAGCCAGGGGCTGCGCCCGACAAGCTGGCGCTCACCCTTGCCGCGGCGGTCGAACAACACCTTCATGCTGCGGCCCGCACAGGCGCGGTTGAAAGCGATCTGCTGTTCACCCAGAAGATCCTGAAGGCGCGCGAGCCTTTCGCTTTTCACTTCCTCGGGAAGCTGGTCTTCCTCGCCTGCGGCGGGCGTACCGGGGCGGGGGCTATATTTGAAGCTGTAGGCCTGCGCATAGCCAACCTCGCGCACGAGAGAGAGCGTCGCCTCGAAATCCGCTTCCGTCTCGCCCGGAAAGCCGACGATGAAGTCAGATGACAGCGCAATGTCTGGCCGTGCTGCGCGAATGCGCTCGATCAACCGGAGATAGCTTTCCGCATCATGGCGGCGGTTCATGGCCGCGAGAATACGATCAGACCCTGACTGCACGGGCAGATGCAGATAAGGCATCAACTCCGGCACGTCGGCATGGGCGGCAAGAAGCTCATCATCCATGTCGCGCGGATGGCTGGTCGTGTAGCGCAGCCGCTCCACACCATCGATCCTGGCCAGATGGCGGATCAGCTTTCCGAGTGTCGCGACACCGCCCGATCCGTCATCGCCATGCCAGGCATTGACGTTCTGACCAAGCAGCGTGATCTCGCGCACGCCCGCTTCTGCAAGCGCGCGGGCTTCATCGGCGATCCGGGGCAGAGGCCGCGAAAACTCCGCGCCGCGCGTATAAGGCACGACGCAGAAGGTGCAGAACTTGTCGCAACCTTCCTGAATGGTGAGGAAAGCGGTTGCCCCGCGCGCAAGCGTCTTGCGGCGCTCCGGCGCGGGCAGGCTCTGAAACTTGTCTTCGGCGGGAAACTCCGTCTCCACAATGCCTGGGCCGCCATTGGCGAGGCGCGACACATATTCCGGCAGGCGGTGATAGGTCTGGGGGCCGAGCACGAGATCGACGGAGGGCGCGCGGCGGCGCATCTCTTCGCCTTCCGCCTGCGCGACGCAGCCGGCCACGCCGATCACAAGGTTTTCGCCCCGGCCGGATTTTTCCTTCTTCAGATCGCGCAGACGGCCAAGTTCCGAATAGACCTTCTCCGCCGCCTTTTCGCGGATATGGCAGGTATTCAGAATGACAATGTCCGCTTCGTCAGGCGCATCGACCTCGGTATAGCCGGAAGGGGCCATGACATCGACCATGCGCGCCGAGTCATAGACATTCATCTGACAACCATAGGTCTTGACGAAGATTTTCTTGCGCGGCACGCCGGTTTCATCGGCCGCAAGGCCAGCTTTCGGCGCGTCTTCGGGGGATGGCGCGGATTTATCCTGCACTGTGTGCGCTCGTCTCCTCGGGAAACTCAAACATTCGGGCAAAGCCTATCACGGATCGGCAGGCTTCTGCGACCGCTTTGGGCCTCAATAGCCCGTCTCAGGCCCCTGCCGCAAGCGGTTGGGCGGGCTCTTCCATCACGGCTTCAGGAGCTTTAGCGGGTGTTCCACCCCGTAGCGCCCGGATAAGCCCTTCCCGGCAGCGATCCTCGCAATAGGCGGCGAGCGCCTTGCGATTGCCGATTTCGCGGATGGTGACAGGCTTGTGATACTCCACCACCACCTCGATGGGGCCGAGCGTAAAGGCCTCCCAAAGATGAGGGAAGAGTTCCATATCGCCATACCAGGCGAAAAAGGGCCGGAAATAGCGGCCCATCGGCATGCCGTAAAGCTTGGTATAGGCGACAGAAAGCGGCTGGACGACGAGATCGTCCTCCCGGTCTTCCTCGCCATTGACGATGGTTAGCTGGGCGACGCTCATCAGAGCGCTTTTGAACGGCAGCACTCGATTGCCATCGCTCGATGTGCCCTCGGGGAAAAGCACCAACCGGTCGCCCGCAACAATGCGCGAATGGATTTCATTGCGCGAATGGGTCGTGCGGGTGCGCCGCTCGCGTTCCACAAAGACGGTACGCTGAAGTTTTGCCAGCGTGCCGAAAAAGGGCCAGCCCGCCACCTCGCTTTTCGCAACGAAGGAGCAGGGCTCCAGCGACGCGATGACCGGGATATCCAGCCAGGAGGTATGGTTGGCGACGATCAGGCAGGCACCTTTGCGATAAGGCTCGCCGCGACGAACGACATGGATGCCGACCAGCCAGCAAAGAAAACGGTGATAGCGGTTAGGCAGCGTGGCCGCATAAGAAAGGCCGAGTTTCAGCCCCACCCATTGTACCGGCATCAGGATGAGTGCCGACAGCATGAAACCTGCGAGAAGAACGGCAGCGCGCGCGGTTGCCATATGCGTCTCCCACCCCTTGGGCCGGGTTCAAACCAGTCTTATTCCTGGTTCCCGGCTTCGGGCTTTTTTGTCCGGTTGAGCGGGACGCCATAAAGCTCAAGCCGATGATCAACAAGCTCATAGCCGAGTTCGCGCGCGATGATCTGCTGCAGCCGCTCGATTTCCTCATTGTGGAATTCGATGACGGTGCCGGTTTGCAGATCGATCAGGTGATCGTGATGTTCGTCCTGCACCTGCTCATAGCGCGAGCGGCCATCGCGGAAATCATGGCGCTCCAGAATACCCGCCTCTTCAAAGAGGCGCACCGTGCGATAGACGGTGGCAATCGAGATCTTGTTGTCCACGGCGGCGGCGCGACGATAGACCTCTTCCACATCCGGATGATCGGTTGCGACGGAAAGAACGCGCGCGATCACGCGGCGCTGATCTGTCATCCGCATCCCTTTTTCGATGCAAAGATTTTCGATCCGCTCCGGGTCGGCGGGTGTGTCTTCGGGGCGCAAGGCTGTAAATTTTTCGGTCATTTCGCGCATCATAGCTAACGGCCCTGTGCTTGTCATCATCACGCACCTGCGGGCGCAATTACTATCAGTTGAAAAGCCCTTCTCCGATCAAGGATTTATGACAGGGCGATAGACGGAGGGAGGTCGAGCTTCAGCGTATGCGCGGCAACCGCGCCATCCTTGCGCCGGTAATAGCCGGGACGCCTGCCGACAAGCACAAAACCACAGATTTCATAAAGGCGGAGCGCGGGAAGATTGTCTTCGGCGACTTCAAGGAAAAGGGCTGCCGCCCCACCTGCCACTGCATGAGCCGCCGCCGCATCGAGAAGAAGGCGGCCAAGCCCCCTGCCCCGCGCCTGCGGGTCTACGCCAATGGTGAGGATTTCCGCTTCGCCACCGCCGAGCCGCGCAATCACCAACCCGTCCAGTCCGCCTTCTGGGGCGTCGGTGACATAGGCGAAGGCACCGGGCATGGCGAGAAGCCGCGTGATCGAAGAGGCATCCCACGCGTCATCGAAACAGGCGCCATGAAGCGCGGCCATGGGGGCGGCAAGCGAGGCGTCTGCCGGGCGGGGCTTTCCGCTCATGCGGCCTCACCCGGATCGCGCCCGCCGGGGAGCTTTGCATCGGGTGCGCGGATATAAAGCGGCTCCGGCGCCACGCGGAACGCTTCAAGCCCCTGCGCATCGATCCGCGCTCTTGCGATACGCAGTAAAGCTGCCGCATCCGGCTGCGGGCGGGCGGACGACAGACGGAAAGACCTGCCGCTTTTCCCAAGTCTTTCGGCGAGAAGCGGGCCACCTGTGCCAACCAGCAGGAGGTTTCCTTCAGGCAGATGCGTCTCTGCTTTGTCGAGCCCCAGCAGAAGCGGCGGCGTCAGGGCTTCGAGATCGCTCGCAAAGGCCTGCATATAGACTTCATCGCGCCGCGCATCGAATGTGGCAATGGTGATTTCATCCGCCGATGCGCCTGCGTGTTCTGCGATTGCTTCAAGTGTTGTTACACCGACAAGCGGGAGAGAGCGCGCAAGCGCAAGACCGCGCGCCGCGGCGAGGCCCACACGAAGCCCGGTGAAAGTGCCAGGGCCGACCGTGACAGCCAGCGCATCGAGATCGGCAAAGCCGATGCCCGCTTCTTTCAGCACGGAGTCCACAAGCGGCATCAACGCTTCCGCATGGCCGCGTGTGCGCTCTTCGAAATGCGCCGCATGAAGATCGCCGCCGTCGCTCACAGCCGCCGAAAGCGCGCCTTGCGCTGTATCGAAGGCAAGCAGGATCACGGGGGAAGGTTCTCCGTTTACGGATTAATGCCCAGATCAGACGATCTTGCAGGCATCGTCAAAGGAGAGGCGCGGGCTCCGCGGGAAAAGGCCCTTCGGATCACCATAGCCGAGGTTGCAGAGGAAGTTTGACTTGATCGTTGTGCCTGCAAAAAACACTTCATCCGCCTTCTTCATGTCGAAGCCGGACATGGGGCCGCAATCAAGGCCGAGCGAGCGCGCGGCGATCATGAAATAGGCGCCCTGCAACGACCCGTTGCGAAAGGCGGTCTGTTCTGCCCATTCCGCCGACCAGTTGAACCAGGTCTTTGCGGTCTGATCATGCGGGAAAAGCTCCGGCAGGCGCTCATAGAACTCGAC
>JBAYOU010000144.1:0-5006 GCA_041678065.1 Parvibaculum sp.
CGGAGGATTTACGTCTCCGCATCGAGCAGCATTGGGGAAAGGCAGGACTTGCCGAATTTGCCCTCATCATCGCAACCGTCAGAACTTACCCCGCGCTCAAGCGCGCAATGGGCTATGCTCGCACCTGCCAGCGCGTGACGATTGACGGCGAAACGATTGAAGCACGTCCTGCAAGGGAAAGAGCGGCATGAGCATCAACCCGGCACCGGATGAAGCGACATTCGAACGCCACCGCGCCCGCGCCTTTCAGGTGGCGTACCGCATATCTGGTTCGGTCGCCGATGCCGAAGACATAGTGCAGGAGGCATGGCTGCGCTGGCAGGCCGTGCCCCGCCACGACATAAACAACCCCGAAGCCTGGATCGTGACGACCGTTGCACGGCTCGGCATCGACCAGTTGCGCAGCGCCCGCGCGCGGCGCGAAACCTATGTCGGGCCGTGGCTACCCGAACCCATTCTGGAATTTTCCGAAAGCGAACCGACGCCCGAAGACCGCCTCTCCCTTGCCGATGATATTTCCATGGCGCTGCTGCACATGCTGGAGCGCCTGTCGCCGGAAGAGCGCGCCGCCTTTCTGCTGCATGATGCGTTCGACTATGGCTATGACGAACTCGCCGCCATGCTCGGCAAATCGGAAGCGGCCTGCCGCCAGACGGTGAGCCGCGCGCGCAAGCGTGTGCGTGAAGACCATCCTCGTTTCGACACCAATGCGCAGGAACATCACCGCCTCGCAACCGCCTTCGGCAATGCGATTGCGGCCGCCGATCCGCAGGCGCTTATCAGCTGCCTCAGCGAGAATGTGATTCTCTATTCAGATGGTGGTGGCAAGGCGCTTGCCGCGCTGAACCCGCTTTACGGACCGGATCACGTCTCGCGTTTCTTCTTTGGCATTTTGAAGAAGCGGCCGCAAAATCTTCAGCCGCGCCCGGCCATTGTGAACGGCCTGCCCGGCTTCGTCGTCTTGGTAGAGGGCGAGATACAGTCCACGCTGAGCTTTGGCATCAGCAGGGGCCGTATCTCGACCATCTATATGGTTCGCAATCCCGACAAGCTGCCGCGCCGAAGCGCACCCGCTTGAGCCTCAGGACGCATTGCCCTTTCGCGCGAGCGGGTGGTGCGTCTGCACCAGATCCTTCAGCCGCTCATCCAGCACATGCGTATAAATCTGCGTGGTGGAAATATCGGCGTGGCCTAGCATCTGCTGCACGGCGCGAAGATCGGCACCATTGGCAAGCAGATGGCTCGCAAAGGCATGGCGCAGCGTATGCGGCGACACACGCGTCGGATCAAGCCCGGCCGACACGGCGAGGTCCTTCAGAAGCTGCGCAAAACGATGTCGCGTCAGATGGCCCTGCCGCCCGCGCGACGGGAAGAGCCAGGGCGAAACATGATCGCCAAGCCGCATGGAACGAAGCGGCAGATAGGCGTCAATCGCGGCGCGTGCTGCATCGGAAAGCGGCACCAGTCGCTCCCTGCCGCCCTTGCCGCTCACAGCGAGGAAACGCTCCTCGCCCCGTACCGCCGAAAGTGGCAGGCCGACAAGCTCCGACACGCGAAGCCCCGTCGCATAGAGAACTTCCATCAGACAAACGAGGCGCGCCCGCTTATAGGCAAGCACCGCCTCTTCATGCGTGCGCCCGTCTTCCGCACGCCGTGCGGCTGCGAGAAGCGCGTCCACCTCGCCAACGGTAAGCGTCTTGGGCAAGGGCCGTGCACGACGGGGACCTTCGATGGAACCGCAAGGATCATCCTTGCGAATGCCTTCGGCAAAGAGGAAACCGTGAAACTGGCGAAGCGCAGAGAGACGCCGCGCCGCTGTCGATGCGGAAAGTCCTTGCGTGGAAAGGCCTTCGAGATAGTCACGCACATCGCGCGTTGTCGCCTCATCAATCGCTTTTCCCTTGGAGGTCAGGAAAGCGTTGAAGTCTTTCAGATCGCGCTCATAGGCATCGAGTGTATTGCGCGCCGCACCGCGTTCCGCACTCAGCATTTCGAGAAAGGCATCAATAAGACGCCCGCGCTCCTGTGACTCTTTGGACATTTAACTCACCTGTTTCACTCAACCACGTCCGGCGCTACTCCGCGCCATCAAGGCCTCGAGTGCGACGCGACGCGCCTCACTCTCAAGACCCGCTGCCTTCAGGCTTGCCACCGCTTGCGCCGCCGCACGCGGATGAACAGCACCCGGCCCCTCATTCCCGATAATGTCGACAGCGAGCATCACCGTCTCGCCAATTGCACCTTTTTGTCCTGCGGCCTGTAGCTGGCTCAGCACCGCATCAGGCGGCACGCGGCCTTTAAGCGCGCCACGCGCATCAAGCAGCGCTTGCCACACCGCCGGATCAAGCTCGAAGCCAAGCGCTTCCAGCATCATCGCCTCGCTTGCCGCAAAGACCTCGGACTTTGAAACGCCCGAGCGCAGGTCAGATGTAATCACCCCAGAGACCGCCGCCTTGTCGAAGGCCGAGGGCGACCCGCTCAACACCCGCGCCAACCCTTCAAGCTCGCGCTGATCGCGACCGATCATCTGCCCGCCTGCCATCATCACCGAGGCCCATGTCTGCGCATGGGCGCGCTCACCAAGCGCAAGAAAGGCGCGCATGGCGGCAGGGGCCAGCGGTCGAAGCGCGTCAGACGGCTCAAGCCGTTCCAGCTCGGGATAAAGCGCCTCGACAGTTGGATAATAAAGCCCCGCCGTCTCCGCCGTTGCAAATGCCAGCTTGAAAAGCCGGATGCGATCATCTGCCGCCACGGCCTGACCGATGGACTGGAAGATCATCGCCCGGCGCAGCGGCGATGCTTCGGGAATGTCCGATGTCAGAAGGCCCGCAAGCTGCTCCGGCGTGAAACCCGGTTTGCTGTAATAGGCCGCAAGATCACGACCGCTGATAAGCCCATAGGAGGCGGCGCGCTCTGCGGCGAGGACCTTTGTCTCATCCGAAATCGTTTCATCATCGAGAAGCGGCAGCAGCAAGGCCGGCTCCGCGATCTCGGCCACATTCGCGGGAAGCTCACGGTTTGCAAGCTTGTAGAAGGCAAGTTCCATGATGCTGAGTTGCTTCGGCTCCGGCGCGCGCAGCACAATGCCTGCCGCCGCCTCACCCGCCAGCGAATAAAAGAGCGCATCATCCATGCCCTCTTCCCGCGCGAGATCAAGCGTGAGGCTCGCAATTTCGGGATTGCCCGCTGCAATCTGGCAATAGGTGCTGAGCTTCACCGAGAAGGCTGCCATCTCGTCATGGGCGGGGTCATTACCGGGCGGAATATCTTTCAGCGCGTCGCAGGCAAGCTTGTCATCACGCTGGGCAAGTGCTGCTCGGGCAAGCCCTGCTGCGATAGCGGGAGGTCGCTCATTGCTGCCGACCGCGCTTGCAAGCTTGATTGCTTCTTCCGTGCGACCAGAGGCGATAAGCCGATCAATCCGGGTGGCAAGAAGCGTGATGCCACTTCCCGCGCCCACAGGCGGCTGCGCGCCGGTGAGCAACAGGCGCCGCGCGAGATCATTCATGATGGGCGAACGGCTCGGCACGGGAAGGCGGGCGAGATAGGTCTCGATATCAGCGCGGGAAGCGCCCTTCCACATATCAGGGCCAAAACCACCCTGCTCCCGGCTGATAAGAGCGGTCGTGCCCGCACTCACTCCCGACAGCGTACCGATCTCGATACCGCTATTGCCCTGACCGGGAATGGCGCTGAGAACCCGGACACTCGGCTCCTGCGATTGCATGCCCGTGGGGAAAAACTGCGCCGGGCCCACAGGCTCCGGCTCGCTTTCCATCGCCGCTTCCGGGAGCGTCGCGCCATAGCCGGGTGGCACGATGCGACGCGGCCCTTCCGGGCTTGCCGTTGCGTCAGCGGACGACGGTGCGGGTTCGGCAAGGTTTTGCGGCACCGGACCGGCAGGCTTCATACCTGCGGGTGCTTGCAGCAGATTCGCCTCCTGCGCAAAGAGCGGCGCACCGGTCAGCGAAACCGAAATGGCGAGCACAAAACCGGCAGCGACGCTGCGCCTATCCGATCTAGCGCGCGAATTGGTCATCGGAGAGAACCTTCTCCACTGACTGGGGCTGCGGTTCGACGGCCCGGCTGAAGTAAAATATCCCGCCTGCAATAGCGACAAGCAGGAGGATGGCAATAATGATCGTAGCTCGGCTCATGATTCTTCCTTCTCTGGGCCTAAGCCGGACCCTTCGGGTTCATGCCGCCGGGATAATGAACCAGCATTAGGCCCGCCTTGCGGCGAAAATTGGGCGCGACGAAGTGACGTGAAAGGCTTATCTACAGCCCCGCGAGGTGGGAACCTCGTTAACATTTGTCTAGGATGAAGCGTTACCCGGCGAAAACCATGCGGAACATTATTCGCATTAAAGTTAAAACCGAAAAAACGCGCCTGAAACCGGGCCCTCTGAAACCGACCCCATGAAACCGGCCCCATGAAACCGGCCCCACGAAACCGGCCCCACGAAACCGACCCACGGGCGAGGAGCAAAAACAGAGACATGATAGCCGAACCCGAGGCAGGCGAAACGCTGACCCCCGTCCCCCTTGCCGAGCGCTCCATCGTGCTTGTCGGCCTGATGGGCGCGGGCAAGACCACGGTCGGTCGCCGCCTCGCAAAACGGCTCGACCTCCCCTTCCGCGATGCCGATGCCGAAATCGAGGAAGCGGCGGGCGAAACCATCCCCGAAATCTTCGAGCGCCACGGTGAGGCCGCCTTCCGCACTGGCGAGCGCCGTGTCATTGCGCGCTTGCTCGGTAGCGAACCCCATATCCTCGCAACGGGTGGCGGTGCCTATATGGACCCCGTGACCCGCGCCAACATCGCCGCACGCGGCATCTCGATATGGCTCAAGGCCGATCTCGACGTGCTGATGAAGCGCATCGGCAAGCGCGGCGACCGCCCGCTGCTGCAAACGGGTGATCCGCGCGCCACGATGAAGCGGCTCATGGATCAGCGCTACCCTGTCTATGCACAGGCCGATATCACGATTGAAAGCCTCGAAGGA
>JBAYOU010000145.1:0-4982 GCA_041678065.1 Parvibaculum sp.
CCCGTTGAAGGCGTGCCGGGCGAGAAGGATTATCGCCTCGAAATCTTCACGACACGGCCCGACACGCTTTTCGGTGCGAGCTTCTGCGCTCTCTCGCCACATCATCCGCTCACGGAAGAACTGGCGAAGGACAATCCCGCGCTGCAGGAGTTCATCCGCCAATGCGACCGGATCGGAACGTCAGAAGAAGCCATCGAGACAGCCGAGAAGCTCGGCTTCGATACGGGCCTCAAGGCGCGTCATCCCTTCATTGAAGGCAAGACACTTCCCGTCTATGTCGCAAATTTCGTTTTGATGGAGTATGGCACGGGCGCGATCTTCGCCTGCCCCGCCCATGACCAGCGCGATTTCGACTTCGCGAAAAAATATGACCTGCCCATCATCCCTGTCGTTGCACCAAAGGCGCGCGCAGAGGATGCAGCATGGTCGGCAGAACTCATCGCAGGGGAAGATGCCTTCACCGGCGATGGCGTCGCAGTAAATTCAGGCTTTCTTGACGGGCTTGATGTCGCAAGTGCCAAACGCGCGGCCATTGAAAAGCTTGAAGCGCTCGGTCTTGGCGAAGGCACGGTGAATTACCGCCTGCGCGACTGGGGCATTTCGCGCCAGCGCTATTGGGGCTGCCCCATTCCAGTCGTCCATTGCGAAGCCTGCGGCACCGTGCCTGTGCCGCGCGACCAGCTTCCCGTCACCCTGCCGGATGATGTGACTTTTGACCAACCCGGCAACCCGCTCGACCGGCATCCGACATGGAAACATGTGGACTGCCCGAAATGCGGCAAGCCCGCGCGGCGCGAGACGGACACATTCGACACTTTCGTTGACAGCTCCTGGTATTTCGCGCGCTTCACCGCGCCCAACGCCGAGACGCCGACCGATCGCGCGATCGCCGATCACTGGCTGCCGGTTGATCAGTATATTGGCGGCATCGAACACGCGATCCTGCATCTTCTTTATTCGCGCTTCTTCACCCGTGCGATGAAGCGCGTGAACCACCTCTCCGTGGAGGAGCCCTTTGCGGGCCTCTTCACACAGGGCATGGTGAACCACGAAACCTATCGCGATGCAGATGGCCGCTGGGTGTCACCAGCCGACATCGCCATTGAAACGGTGGATGGCAAGCGCGTCGCAAAGCGGCTTGATAATGGGGCGCCTGTCACCATCGGCTCCATCGAGAAGATGTCGAAGTCGAAGAAGAACACGGTCGATCCCGAAGACATCATCGCCCAGTATGGCGCGGATACGGCGCGCTGGTTCATGCTTTCCGACAGCCCGCCCGAGCGCGATGTGCAATGGACCGATCAAGGCGCTGAAGGGGCCTGGCGTTTCACGCAGCGCCTCTGGCGTCTCGTCACGGAGAAGCCCGAGACCTTCGGGCCGGTCAATGCGCCCCGCCCTGCTTCCTTCTCGGATGCAGAAATCGCGCTGCGACGCGCCACGCATCAGGCGCTTGCCGCTGCAACGGATGATCTCGACCATCTGCGCTTCAACCGCGCCGTTGCCCGCGTCTATGAGTTGGCAAATGCCGTCTCTGGCTTCAACGAAACAGGCGCTGCCGCCGGATGGGCGCGGCGCGAGGCAATCGAGATTCTGGTCCAGATCGTCGGCCCGATGATGCCGCATCTGGCCGAGGAATGCTGGGAAGCCCTTGGCCATGACGTGCCGCTGACAGGCACGGAATGGCCGGTTGCCGACAAGGCCCTCCTCGTGGAAGACTCCGTTACCATCGCCGTACAGGTGAATGGCAAGCGCCGCGACGAGCTGACCATCGCCCGGGATGCGGACAAGGAAACGGTGGAGCGCGCCGCGCTTGCCCTTGAAAAGGTGGAGAAGGCGATTGATGGAAAACCTGTCCGCAAGGTCATCGTCGTACCGGGCAAGATCATCAATATTGTTGTCTGATCCGATGATCGGCCAGCGCCTCGCCGCCTTCATGGTGCTGCTGGCGCTTGCCCTGCCGCTTGGCGGCTGCGGCTTTACCCCGCTTTATGCCGAGCGGGACAACGCCTCCATCACGGCTGATTTGTCGATGCTCGATGTCAGCGCACCAAATGACCGGCTTGGCCGTGAGCTGAAATATGGGCTGCTCGACCTGCTCTCAAGCGCCGGCAATCCGCCCTCGAACCCGACCTATCTCGTTGAGATTGCGCCCATCGTCTATTCCGAGGACCTCGCCATTGAGCGCGACGCTGACGTGACACGCAAGAATATGGTCATGGTTGTGCCTTTCCGCCTGGTCGATACGACCACGAAGGAAACCGTGCTGCGCTCCACCGCACGGTCACGCTCTTCCTATAACCGCGTGGACTCGGAGTTTGCCAATATCGTCGCTGCCCAGGATGCCGAACGGCGCATCGCCGCCGCCATCGCACACGACATCAAGGTGCAGCTCTCCATTCATTTTCACCGCCTCTCTCAAACAGGTGGCTGAGGGTCAGTCCCTTGAAGATTGCCCCGCGCGACGCTGACCGGTTCACCGCCTCACCTGATCCAAAGGCCGCCGCCATTCTTGTCTATGGGCCGGATGGCGGCCTTGTGCGTGAACGCATCAAAACCATGATGAAAACCGTGGTGGAAGATCTTTCCGATCCTTTCCGCATCGCCGAAATTTCAGACAGCGACATGCGGCAAGACCCTGCCCGGCTGGCAGATGAAGCCGCCGCCATTGCCATGCTTGGCGGTCGCCGTGTCGTACGCGTGCGCGGTGCAACGGATGGCATGTCGAAAACCTTTGAGAGCTTCCTTTCCTCTCCCGCCGGTGACGCGCTTGTGCTTGTGGAAGCTGGCGAGCTCGGGCCAGCCTCCTCTCTGCGCAAGCTCTTCGAGAATGCGCCGAACGCCGCCGCCATCGCCTGTTATGTCGATGACATGAATGCGCTGGAAGGCGTTATCCGCTCGAAGCTTGCCGCAGAAGGGCTCATGCCCGAACAGGCCGCGCTGGAATATCTGCTTGAAAACCTTGGATCGGATCGCGGCGTCACGCAGAACGAGCTTGAGAAGCTCATCCTCTATGTCGGGCCCGGCAAACCCGGCGAGAAACGCATGGTGACGCTGGATGATGCGCGCACGAGCGTCGGCGACAATGCAGGCACCAGTCTCGATCAGGTGATCGACGCCACAATGAGCGGCGATCTTGGCGCACTTGACACTGCGCTTGCCCGCGCGCGCGCCGCGGACACAAACTCAATCGCGATCCTCAACGCGCTGACGCGCCACCTCACCCAGCTCCATCTCGCCAGCGCCCGCATTGAGGCCGGGAGCGATATTGAAGGGGCAATCAGAAGCTTCCGTCCGCCTGTGCACTTCAGTCGAAAAAGCTCCGTACAAAGACAATTACGCGGCTGGAACCGCAAGCGGCTCGACCGCGCCTTGGCGCTGGCGCTCGAAGCAGAAGGCCAATGCAAAAGTTCCGGCCAGCCGGACACCGCAATCTGCGGCCAGACATTGATGCGCATCGCACAAGCCGCCCGCGCAAGCCGACGCTGAGAGACAGTTGGCAGTCCGGGGCTATGGCCGCCGTGCCAATAATTTCGGAAACATGCAAGCTCGCGAAGAAGCCTCAACCGAGCTTCTTGACCCGCGCCTCATGCCGACCGCCTTCAAACTCTGTCGTGAGAAAGCGCGTGAGGCATTCCGCCGCCTCAAGCTCACCGGTCAGCCGCGCACCGAGCGCCAGAATATTCGCATCATTATGAAGACGGGAAAGCTCCGCACCCAGCGCCGAATGGCAGAGCGCAGCGCGCGCCCGGGACGCGGTTGGCCGCGATCGAAATGCCGATGCCCGACCCGCATATGGCGAGGCCAAACCGCGCCTCGCCCTTTGTCACCGCTTCAGCCACTCTGAACCCGAAATCCGGGTAATCCACGGAGTCCGTTGAATTGGTGCCGAGATCAAGCGGCTCGAAACCGCAAGTCTCGATCACGGGCAGCAGAGCAGCCTTCAGCGCCACACCCGCATGATCATTCGCGATGGCGACGCGCTGTTTCATTCCGTTTCCGCCTGCATCCGGATCTTCCGTCAATACTGCATCTTCTGCGCAGCGCGACCGGCCAGTCGGCGGCAGATCTCGTCAAGCTGTTCGAGCGTCTTGTAGGAAATCTTCACCTCACCACCCTTGTCGCCGGCAAAGGAGATTTCCACCTTGAGGCCGAGCTGATCGGAGATGTTCTTTTCAAGCGCCAGCGTGTCGGCATCCTTTTCGCCGCGCGACCCGCCGGAAGATTTTGATCCGGCAGGAGCGGCATCCGGCTTGCGGGCAAGCGCCTCCGCCTCGCGGGCGGAAAGACCTTTGGTGACGATTTCGCGGGCAAGCTTATCGGCATCGGCATGACCGATCAGGGGACGCGCCTGCCCGGCTGTGAGCTTTCCTTCCTCGATCAGCCCGCGCACGCCTTGTGGCAGTGCGAGCAGTCGAAGCGTGTTTGCCACATGCGAACGGCTTTTGCCGATGAGCTGCGAGAGCTTTTCCTGCGTGTAGCTGAATTGCTGCATCAGCCGCTCATAGCCCGCCGCCTCTTCAACCGCATTGAGATCGGCGCGCTGGACGTTTTCGATGATCGCTATTTCAAGGGATTCAGCATCGGTCAGTTCCTTGATGATGACCGGCACCTGATGAAGCTGCGCCGCCTGAGCCGCACGCCAGCGCCGTTCACCCGCAACGATCTCATAGGCATTGGGCTCACCGGAAAGTGGCCGTACCATGATCGGCTGAAGGATGCCTTTCTCGCGAACCGAATTTGCGAGGTCTTCCAGGTCTTCCGACCGAAAGGTGGTGCGCGGCTGGTAGGGGTTCGCGCGCAGATACTCGATGGGCACTTCACGGACGCCACGCGGGGCGGGCGCTTCCTTGTCACCGAGCGCAAAGGCGGTGTCCTCGCCGATCAGTGCTGCAAGCCCGCGTCCGAGGCGGCTGGGGGTTTCCTCTGCCATTGCCATCGCTTCCCTTCCAATATCCCTCAAGAGTTACCTGCTCCGCCCTTTC
>JBAYOU010000146.1:0-4982 GCA_041678065.1 Parvibaculum sp.
CACGGCAATCTGCCCATCCACCACCACATAAGGGATCGCGCCGGCCTGCCGCTCGATCTTGGATTGGCGGGCCACAAGGCGGAAACGAAGTGAAGTCGCAAGGCGTTGAAGCATGATTCCCTCAAAGCAAGAATTGCCGCAGTGTGCCGCGATTGAGAGGGAAATGGGAGTCAGCTGGCGGAGCGGTCAGCGGAAGGGCGGTTCAGGCAGGCGCGCATCAAGCGAACGCCGCGGGGAAGGGCCACGATAACCCGGCTTTTCCACGAAGTGGATGGGCGTGGATGTTGCCGCAATGATGGCCTTGTAGAGCATATCGGCAAGGAGCGGTTTGACGAGATAGTAGGTCACGCCCTGATCGCGCGCATGGGTAACAAAGGCACGATCCACATGGCCGGAGATCATCAGGATCGGCACATCGGGATTGGCGTCCGCGCCGCGATCACTCGCGCGAATGCGCCGCGTCATCTCATACCCATCCATCGGTTTCATGGAGCCATCGGTAATGATGATGTCCGGCCGTTCCGCCGCGAAGGCGGCAAGACCCCCTTCGCCATCCTGCGCAAGGATGACGTGTTCGATCCCCATGGAACGAAGAAGAGCATCAAGCAGCCGCCGCATTTCGGCGCTGTCCTCAACGACGAGAACCTTCAGGCGGTGGAAAAACTCCGGTGCCGCCTTTGTCGGTTCTTCTGTCATCCCGCAGCTCTCATGCTCTCGCGGTTCGCGGCTATCAGCTTTTCGAGCGCGTCGAGCGTCTCGGTCGAGATCGTGCTATCCGTGCCGGGGCTTTCCAACGTGTCGCAAATGGCATCGACATGGTAACGGATCACCGTGTCGTCATATTTGCCGCTTTTGTCACCCTGTTCGAGATGGCGGCAGAGCGAGTCGGCAAAGCGACCCGTGACCGCAAATCCGAAGGTCCCCGCAAGGCCGCGCACATCATGCGCAATCGCGTAAAGGCGGCCATGCGCTTCCGCATCACCCTTGCAGGCGGGTTCAACCAGAACCTTAAGCATGGAAACCTGCGCGGAAAGCGTTTCAACATATTCTGTTTCAAGCGAGCGGATCGTTGCCTGCATCTGATCCAGAATGCGCGGATCAAGGCGCATCGGGGCGACATACTCGCTGCCAAGTTTGCGTTCGGCGATCGAAGGCACACGCACGAAGCGCACTTCGGTCGGATTTTCGTTTCCGTCTGTTTCGTGCCCCGCCAGTCGTGAGCCGATCTTGCTGTGTTTCATTGCTGCTCCCCCCCTCAGATCAGCGCCACTGCGCCACGGCGATCCTCACCTGCATAGGGCGTGCTGCGCCGTCGCCGGTCCGGGCCACGATAGGTTGGTGTTTCCACAAAGGGGCGCGGGCGATCAACCACCTGAAGCAGCCGCTCATAAAGGCTGCGGGGGGAGATAGGTTTGGAAAGAAATTCGGTCACGCCAATATCGCGCGCCCGCTCAACGGAAGCGAGATCGGTATGACCAGAAACCATGATGATCGGGATCATGCCGAGTGCCCGCCCGCGAAGGCTGCGCAGGCGTTTTGCAAACATGAATCCATCGCCCGGCACCATTGCCGCATCGGTGATAACGAGATCCGGTTCATGCTTGTTGAGAAGCTCCCAGGCTTCCTCGCCATTGATGGCAAGATGAATCTCGGAGACATTGAGTGCTTGCAGCAGCGTAAGCAGGAGATGGCGCATATAGGCGCTGTCATCCACCACAAGAACGCTGATCTTGTCGAATACTGATTGGGCCATGCCCCGAACCCCCACCTCGCGAAGCACGAGCGGTTTTCCGCCGTGTCCCCTTTCGCGAGAGTCAACCTTAATGACGAGGTCTTAAAAAAGAGAAACCATAACGAAAAATCAAAACCCTCCTCCGCAGGCGGATGAGTTGAGAGATCGTTAAAGCGGAAGCACGCAGATCAGGCCTTTGCCGATACGAGCCAGACGGCGCCATCAAGGCGAACTTCCCCGTTTGCCACTTCGCGCACCAGTGCGTCGCGAACGGCTTCCATCACGCGCATGCGATTTTCCTCAGGCAAGGTCTTGATCGCGCGTGAAAGCGGGCCAATTTCCATCGTCTGTTCCAGCGCGCTTTCAACGGGATCAGGCCCACTTCCGATGGTGAGCGAAGCATCAAAAGGATCTATCTCAATCCCTGAATATCCCGCTTGCTCCAATATGCCCCGAAAGCGGTCGCGATCGGCAAAGGCGAAGGGGCCGGGCGCACCGGGAACGGGTTTTTCTGGTTCTTGTATGTGCGGCAGGGCGGCGGCATAGGGTACGGATACCCAGCCATTCTCTCTCATCGTCCGCCAGCAGGCGAGTGAGACACGACCCTCAGGCGCAAGAGTTTTGCGCAGATGCGCAAAGGCGCTCACCGGATCAAGAAAGAACATGATGCCAAAGCGTGAAATCAGGGTATCAAAACTTGCCTGAGAAAAATTCTCGGTTGCGGCATCGGCCAGCATAAATTCCGCGCTGCTTCCGGTCTCCCTCGCTCTTGCCCTTGCCCGTGCGATCATCGGGGTGGAAATATCAACGCCAAGCGCGCGACCCGATGTCCCGACGCGCATTGCAGCCTCCAGTGTGGTCGCGCCGCAGCCGCAGCCAATATCCATGATGTGGTCGCCGGGCTTTAGTTGGGCGCGTTCCAGAACAGCATGGGAGAAGGGCTGAAGCATCGCATCAAGTTTGTCCTGATAGCGCGCCCAGCGCTCGCCCGTGTCGCTGTTCCAATAGTCGATCTGCTCGGCATTCGGCCCCGTAGCTTTGATCTTTGTGGAATGCGACATTGAGACCCTCCCGGCGCGTGCATGGCGATGGGCGGCATCATAGCGCGAAAAAGGGGCGATCAGTCTTCCTTGTTACCCTGAAGACGCTCAGCAAGGTCACGGAGCTTGCCTTCCACTTCCGCCATGGCGGGGGCGAGCGCGGGCACGGCTTCCTCCGCGGCATCCGCCCCCGTCGGGAGCCATGTGCCGATCCGATGGGCACCCGCCATTTCGATCAGGCGGGCAAGCCGCTCTGAAATAAGCGCTGCGTGATCGGCAAAGCATTCACTCACTCTGGTGGTGGTGATGCGCGCGGCTTCGATCTCGCTTGCGATCTGCGCAATCTCTGCATCACTCGCAAAGGCGTCGCGTGGCGGCGAAAGGGCGAGCCCGTCCATTGCGGTTGTGAGGTTCGCCACCTGTATGGCGATGCCGGAACGGCCATCCTCATCGAAGGGAATGTCGAAAGTCGAGTGCTGGCCGCTGATGCGCCGCCCCGCAATGAGGTTGATGCGGTTATGCGTCGCCGAACCGGCAATGGCGTCGATCTCTTCGCGCAACTCGTCAAAATGTCCGGCAAGAAGCGCGCGTCGTCCGTCATCCGCGCTGGCAGCGGCGTCCGCAACGAGTTCTGCGGCTTCGCGGAGCTTCCCCGAAATCTCGTCAATGGCGAGAACGGATGTTTCGATTGTTGAAAGCGCGGTCGCAATCCCACGGCCGAGTTCCGCGGCGCTGTATAGCCCTTGCGCGGCCGTTGCGGCGCGCAAGGCCCGGTCCATGGCAGCAGGCGTGACGGAAGGAGCCGGTTCTGCGCTTGGTGGCTCTAAAGACTTCCTCGGTCTGAAAAGGGAGAGAATGCCCATTTATACCCCGCACAACGCCTATAGAAGGCAGAAGCTCAACATTAGGACGGCGATGGTTGACGACATCTAAAGAGGGGGGAGCGCAAGCCGCCTGCGCCCATGCTAAACTGCTTCCATGCTTCATCATCGCGCGCTTCTCTGGAAAATTGCCCGGCCTGTCCTCCGCCTCTACTGGCGTATCCGCCGTCCGCTCACGGCAGGCGTGCGCGGTATCGTCTTTGATGCGGAGGGGAGGGTGCTCCTCATCCGGCATACTTATGTGGCGGGGTGGTATCTGCCGGGCGGCGGTGTCGAGCGGGGAGAGACCATGCTCACCGCACTACGCCGCGAGTTGGAAGAAGAGGTCGGCGTAACGCTGACCGGCGAGGTGCGGCTTATTGGCCTTTATGCGAACTTCCGCGAGTTCAAATCAGACCATGTCGCGCTTTATGCCGTGGCACATGGTACCTATGACCATGCGCCGCGCCGCTCGCCGGAAATTGCCGAAAGCGGTTTCTTTCCACTTTCGGCATTGCCGGATGGTGTGACGCCTTCCACCCACCGCCGCATTGCGGAAGCGACAGGCAAGCTTGCGCCAGATCAGTTCTGGTAGATCAAAGAGCAGGCCGCCTGTCTGCCCAGGGCTTTGCTTCCTCAATCTGCGCCGCTAGACGGAAAAGCGTCGCCTCATCACCGAAGCGCCCGGTAAACATGGTGCCGACGGGCAGGCCCGCCGCATTCCAATGAAGCGGCATCGACATGGACGGCTGCCCCGTCATGTTGAAGGGCGCGGTTCCCGGCATGTACTCGCTGCTGAGGCGCAGATAGGCACCGATATCCTTACCCATCATGTCGAGCTTGCCGAGTTCAACGGGCGGCAGGTGGAGCGTGGGGCTCAGATAGACATCGTAAGTCTCGTGGAACTCAGCCATCTGACGGCTGAGGCGATGCATGAAGAGCGTCCCCTCCGCATAATCGACGCTGTTGCGCAGGCCCGCCGCCTGCGCGATCAGCCATGTAATGTGTTCAACATCTTCCGGCGTGATCTCGCGGCCAAGCTGCGCAGCGCGCTGGCGAAGCGTGAGCGCAACATTCGCCCCCACAATCGTCGCCTGATGCTTCGACATGTTTTCGGGATCAAACTTCGGAGCGGCTTCTTCAACAATATGGCCGAGCGACTCGCAGAGCGTTGCGGCTTCCTCCACCGCCTTCACCACATCCGGGTGGCTTTCGCTGCCATTCGGTCTGCGGCTTGAGAAGGCAATGCGGAGCCTGCCTGTGGGCGCGCCGACTTCGTCAAGGAACGGGCGTGCCTTTGCAGGTGCCACGTAAGGGTCGCCCGGCGCATCGCCCGAAGTTGCATCCAGC
>JBAYOU010000147.1:0-4977 GCA_041678065.1 Parvibaculum sp.
CATCGTGGGCGAAGTGATCGCCTCGGGCGTGCCGGGCGAGAAACTTGGCATTCACGCGCATAATGACACGGAGAATGCGGTAGCAAATTCGCTTGCCGCCATTCGTGCAGGGGTGCGGCAGGTGCAGGGCACGCTGAATGGTCTTGGCGAGCGATGCGGCAATGCCAATATGGTATCGCTCATTCCGACGCTGTTGCTGAAGCAAACTTACGCCGATCGCTTCGAGACTAGTGTTCCCGCGGACCGTCTGAAAAACCTCGTCCATATCTCGCGGACGCTGGATGAAGTGCTGAACCGAGCCCCGAACCGCTACGCGCCCTATGTTGGCGAAAGCGCCTTCGCGTCGAAAGCGGGCATTCATGTTTCCGCGATCCTGAAAGACCCGAAAACCTATGAGCATGTGCCGCCCGAAAGCGTCGGCAACAAGCGCAAGATCGCCGTCTCCGATCAGGCGGGGCGTTCAAACATATTGGCGCGCCTTGAGGAAGCAGGCATTGCCTTTGATTCTAAAGACAGCCGGATCGGGCGTCTGTTGGAGGAAGTGAAGGAGCGCGAGTTCCTCGGCTACTCCTATGATGGCGCTGAAGCCTCTTTCGAATTGCTGGCGCGGCGTATTCTGGGCGACGTGCCAGAGTTCTTCTTCGTGGAATCCTTCCGCGTGTTGGTAGAGCGCCGTTACAACGCCATCGGAGACCTCGTCACCATCTCGGAAGCGACGGTGAAGGTGGTGGTAGATGACGAGAAACTTATCTCGGTGGGCGAGGGTAATGGCCCCGTCAACGCGCTTGATCAGGCACTGCGCAAGGATCTGGGGAAATACTCCCCCTATATCGAAGATTTGCGCCTTGCCGACTACAAGGTCCGTATCCTCACCAGCGGTACGGAAGCGGTAACGCGTGTCATGATCGAGAGTGCGGACGGCAAGGGAAACCGCTGGTTCACGGTCGGCGTCTCGCCTGACATCGTGGATGCATCCTTTCAGGCACTGGCGGATTCCATCACCTGGAAACTCCTCCGCGACGGGGCGCCCGCGCCAAAGACACCCCGCAAGGAATTGGCCGGCGTATAAGCAAAAAATCTGAGCCCGCTAGCGGATGTTCTTCCGGCTCGCTGGTCGGATGACATGCCAGACGGCGGGCGCGCCGCGTGATACAAGGCCCGGGCGGATGTAACCCCGGCGCGGGAGTGATCAGAGTGACACGAGGCCATACTCCCCAAGACGCAACCAGTGAAGCGGCCCTTGGCGCCGCATCGGCGGCGCTTGGGTATCTTCTCTGGGGTCTGTCCGTCATCTTCTATAAACAGCTCACCGATGTACCGCCTTTCGAGGTGCTGGCGCATCGCTCCGTCTGGAGTGTGGTGCTGACGCTGCTGATGATCTTCGCGCTCGCGCGGCATGAAGCGTTGATGGCAGTTCTGCGGGACCGCCGCACCATGCTGACGCTCACCGGAACCGGGCTTCTCATTGGCTCGAACTGGTTCGTCTTCATTTATGCGATCAATGAATCGCGCATCGTCGAGACAAGCCTCGGCTACTACATCAATCCGCTGGTGAGCGTGCTGCTTGGTGTCGCCTTTCTCGGCGAGCGGCTGTCGCGGCCACAAATCTTCGCGGTCATTCTGGCTGTGGTGGGTGTGGCGGTCTTTGCTTGGGAGCTTGGCACGCTGCCCTGGATTTCGCTTTTTCTCGCGGGCAGCTTCGCGGCCTATGGCTATCTGCGAAAGGTCTCACGCGCGACACCGCTGGAGGGGCTTTTCATCGAGGTGCTGGTACTTCTGCCTCTTGCTCTGATCTATCTTTGGTGGCTCTCCGGGAATGGCGGCACGAGTTTCGGGAATGGGAGCTGGTTCACATGGACCTTCCTCATTCTGACAGGGCCGATGACGGCGGTGCCGCTCTTCCTCTTTGCCTTCGGTGCGCAGCGCATCCGCCTTGCAACGCTTGGCCTGATGCAATATCTCGCCCCGACAACGCAGTTTTTTGTCGCCGTCTTTCTCTATGGCGAACCGCTTGCGCCGATACAGGTGATGACCTTCGCGCTTATCTGGATCGGCCTCGCGATCTTCAGCTTCGACACATGGCGCATGGAAAGGCGCCTGCGCCGGACCGCCGCACTTTCTGAAGTGTGATCTTCAAAGAGAGGCTTCGATGCGGGGCAGGATGTCTTCAACCCTGTCCACCACCGAATAGATGCTGCGAATATTGGAGCGCGCGAAACCCGATTTGATGATGTGGTCGAGCAATTCGATCATCGGATCCCAGAAGCCATCAATATTGGCGAGGATGATGGGTTGGCTGTGCCGCCCGAGCTGAGCCCAGGTCAGCATCTCGATCGTTTCTTCAACCGTGCCGATACCACCGGGCAAGGCGACGAAAGCTTGTGACCGGTCGAACATGATCTGCTTCCGCTCATGCATGCTATCGGTCACGATGAGGTCTGGTACTTCGTTGAACTGGACCTCGATCTCGGTCAGAAACCGGGGGATGACACCGGTAACGGCACCACCCTCTGCGAGCACCGCCCGCGCGACCGCGCCCATGAGCCCAACGCCCCCGCCGCCATAGACAAGTCGGACCCCCGCCTGCGCCATCAGCTTGCCGAAGCGCGTCGCCGCTTCCATATGGACCGGGGCATTCCCTGTGCTGGATCCGCAATAAACGCAAAGACTGGAAAGTTTCATGGAGGCAGGAATCCTGAGGGTTGAGCTTTTTAAACAGGACGAGGTTTCACAATGGTGCTGTAATTGCAAGCTACGCGATATGCTGGGGTTGATGATGGCGTGTTGCCTCGTTTCGGCACAGCGAGTGTGTGAGGGAAACAGCTAATATGAAACTGGGCGCAATCGTCGGCGCATTCATTGTCGCGCTTATTCTGCTCTTGGGAGGCTACTGGTTTTTTCTCCGGGGGGATGACGCCCCCGCGCCAGCCGAAGTGACGGTGGAGGAGGGCGAGGCGCCCGCTACCGATGAGGTTGCCGAAGCCATCGACCCTTCCATCCCGACATTCGACATTGTGCGTGTAGAGCGTGACGGTTCCACCATTGCGGCTGGCCGGGCGCTGCCCGGTGCCCGCGTCGAACTCAAGGCGAATGGCGAGGTCATCGCCGAGACGAACGCAGATGAGCGCGGGGAATGGGTCGCCGTTCTTGACGAGCCACTGAAGTCCGGTACGGCGGAACTCACCCTCACCGCACGCAATCCTGACGGGAGCTGGAAAGACAGCCAGCAGACCGTCACCGTCTCCATTCCCGAAGGCGCGCGCGAGCAGCCGCTTGTTGTCCGCAGCGAGCCGGGCAAGGCCAGCAAAGTAATACAAGGCCCGGGGGTTCCTGCCGATGCGGGCGATCTCATTCTCGAAACGGTCGATTATGACGAGAAGGGGAATGTCATTATTTCCGGCCGCGCTGACCCCGGCTCGACGGTGCGCATCTATGTCGGGCGGGAGCTTGCGGGCGAAACGGTTGCCGATGCGCAGGGGCGCTGGGAACTGACGCCCGAAAGCGACATTGCCCCCGGCCAATATGCGCTCCGGGTCGATCAGGTCGATGGTGAGGGCCGCGTAGTGGGTCGCATCGAGGTGCCCTTCGAGCGGGGCGAGCCGCAGGCGGTTCTGGCAGCCCTCCGCGAAGGGAAGGTTGTCATTCAGCCGGGCAACAATCTTTGGAACATAGCCCGCAGGCTTTATGGCTCCGGCTTCAGCTACACGGTCATTTACGAAGCAAACAAGGATCAGATTCGCGACCCGAACCTGATCTATCCGGGACAGGTATTCGAAACACCTGTGCGGTAGCACCCCGCATCGGGGATTGTCCCCGCTGAGAAAAGTCTTATGTAGAGTAAGATTAACGCCCTGTCCGGCTGCCGGGCAGGGCGTTGGCTTGTTGGCGGTTAACTACCTCACTGCGGAGACGCTGCTCCAAAATGGCGAGACGCCCGATCCTTTCCTCACGCGAAGACCTCTCCCTCGGAACCGGCACGGCGACGGGGAAGGAGAGCCATTGGGACGTGATGCTCGCCATGCTGCCACGGCTATGGCCTGCGGAGCGGATTGACCTTCGCGTCAGAGTGGTCCTCGCGCTGCTCGCGCTTGTGGGTGCCAAGGCCATCACCGTTTACGTGCCTTTTCTCTACAAGGAAGCAGTAGATCAGCTCTCGCCGGAAACGGCGGCGGCCACTGCCATCATCGTGCCGATTGCGCTGATTATCGCCTATGGCGTATCGCGCATCATGATGGTGGCGCTGGCGCAGCTTCGCGATGCGGTGTTCGCGAAGGTCGGGCAAAATGCGGTGCGTCAGCTTGCGGTGGAAACCTTCCGCCATTTGCATGCGCTGTCCTTGCGCTTTCATCTGGAGCGTCGCACTGGCGGCCTCTCGCGCCTGATCGAGAGAGGTACGAAGGGCATCGACTTTCTTCTCCGCTTCTCGCTCTTCAACATATTCCCGACCATTATCGAGTTGGCGCTTGTCTGCGTCATTCTCGCTTATGCGTTTGATATCCGCTACTCGCTCATCACGGCGGGTACGGTCGTCATTTATATGGTCTTCACATTCACGGTAACGGAATGGCGCACCCGTTTTCGCCGCCAGATGAATGATCTCGATACGGAAGCAAACACGAAGGCGGTGGATAGCCTTCTGAACTACGAGACGGTCAAATATTTCGGTAATGAGGAACACGAGGCGCAGCGCTTTGATCGCTCCATGAAGGGCTATGAAGGGGCGGCTATCAAGACAACGACCTCGCTCGCCGTGCTCAATGTCGGTCAGACGCTGATCTTCAGCATCGGCCTTACAGTGCTGATGTTGATGGCTGCGCAGGGCATCGCTGATGGCGTTCTCACCGTCGGCTCCTTCGTGATGATCAACGCCTATCTGATCCAGCTCTACCAGCCGCTCAACATGCTGGGCACGGTTTACCGGGAAATTCGTCAGGCGCTGATCGACATGGAAACCATGTTCGCATTGCTGCAAGTGCC
>JBAYOU010000148.1:0-4969 GCA_041678065.1 Parvibaculum sp.
CGCGAGCTGGCGCAAGCGGATGGCAGACGCAAGACCCGCAGGCCCGCCGCCAACGATCACGACGTCATATTCCATATATTCGCGTTCGACCGCTGCCTCGCTCATCATTTATCTCCCTTGTCCGGCACAAATTCGCCAGACTGCCGCAGAAACCGGGCTCCGTTATGGTGCGATTGCTCCTGATGGTCAATATATTGAGGCATCAGAGGCACATAAGCTCTAGTTGCGTGTTATTCTCAACTAACACGCCACCCTGGCTGACGAAACCCGTGTAGGATCATTTTCCGCCGCGCATTCGCGCGTTCGGAAAGTCGTAATCACAAGTGTAAGACAATAATCTCGCATGAGTCCGTTCAACGACGAACAGCAAAACTTGTCGCCTGAAGATGCGGCGGCGCTGCTTGCCTTCTATGTCGAGGCGGGCGTGAGCGATGTGCTGGGCGATGAACCGGTGAACCGCTACGCGCTCAGCGAAACTGTCCCGGTTTCCGCGCCGAGCGAGGCACCGCCGCAAGCCCGCGAAGCAAGGCCGGAACCGCGCCGCGAGCTTTCCCCGCCCGCCCACGCTGCTGCACCCAGTTCCATTCCGCTTGAGGACGCGCAGGCCGCCGAAAGCGCGCGGGAGATCGCCGCGCGCTGCGCCACACTTGATGAATTGAGAAAGGCGCTTGCCACTTTTGAGGGATGCCCGCTCCGCTACACAGCGAAGAATCTCGTCTTTGCGGATGGCAACCCGCAGGCGCGCCTCATGATGATCGGCGAGGCGCCGGGGCGGGACGAGGATTTGCGCGGCCTGCCTTTTGTCGGCCGCGCGGGCCAGTTGCTCGACAGGATGCTTGCCTCTATCGGGCTTGATCGCAGTTCCGTTTACATCATCAACACGCTGCCCTGGCGGCCGCCCGGCAACCGTACGCCGACACCGGCTGAACATGCGGTCTGCATGCCCTTCGTGGAGCGGCATGTCGAACTGGTGAATCCTGACATTATCGTGCTGCTGGGCGGAGTTTCGGCAAAGCAGATGCTGCGCACGGATACAGGCATCATGCGGCTCAGGGGCAAGTGGTCGAGCATAAAAGTGGGCGAGCGCGAGGTACCGGCCCTTCCCACGCTCCACCCTGCCTATCTGCTGCGCCAGCCTGCACAAAAGCAGCTTGCCTGGCGCGATCTCCTCTCCCTCAAGACGCGGCTTCAGGGTTAACCATTCTGTCCATTTTCGGTACGATTCAACCCTTGCGAGCTTGTTAAGCGCAACTCACGCGTTAAGATGCGCGGATGATACGGGGGGCATTTAATCATTTCGTCGCGCACGCGGCGGGCCGGGCTGTTTGTGCGGTTGCCGTGGCAGCCGCGCTGTTTTTCACATCCGGCGCACCGGCGGCGGCTGATACGCCCCGACGCGGAATGCTCGTCGCCGACGCAGGCGGCCAGCGCGCAACGCGCATCTGGAGCCCCGAAATATTGAGCGGTGCCGACCGCGAAGCCTATCGCAAGCTCTTCACCGCGATGGAGCGTGGGCGTTTTGCGGAAGCAGACAAACTCACCGCACAAATCCGCGACAAGCGGCTTATGGGCCATGCGCTCTACATCAAATATATGGGTCCGCATTACACGACCCGTTACGCAGAACTGAGAGACTGGCTCGCGAAATATAATGACCAGCCGGGCGCAGCGGATATTCACAAGCTCGCCATGCGCAAGCGTCCCGCTTCTGCCGCCTTGCCCGAAAGGCCGCAGCCGCGCCGCTGGCGGCAGCCAGTTCATTCCACCTATGCCGTTGATGATGACATCAGCGAAATATCATCGCCGCGCTTCAAGGAATACGATGCGGATGTGCGGCGGATGCTGCGCACCGAAAGCGCAACGCAGGCCGAAGCCTATCTGCGCCGCAAGAATGCACGCAACCAGTTGAGTGGTCCCGAATTCGACAAGGTGCGCGAACGCATTCTCGCTTCCTATTTCCTCGAAGGACAGGATGAGAAAGCCTATCGGCTTGCCACGGAAATCCTCTCAGCACATATGCGCGCGGTGCCGCTTGCAGACTGGTATGCGGGTCTTGCTGCATGGCGCATGGAAAATCATGCAAGCGCTGCGCGCCATTTCGAACGGCTTGGCAAATCATCCAGCGTTTCGCCATGGACGAAATCTGCTGGTGGTTTCTGGGCGGCGCGCGCCTTCCTTGCTAATGGTGAGCCTGAAAAAGTTGCGCCGATGCTTGAACTGGCTGCGAGCACAGGTACTACCTTCTACGGCATTCTTGCGACGCGCCAGCTCGGGCGCGAGTTGAAGATCGACTGGATCGAACCGCGCCTTGATGAAGCCGCGTTCCGTGCCCTTACCGAAACACCTGCCATTGCGCGCGGCGTGGCGCTGATGCAGACCGGGCGGCGGGATCTCGCGCGGGAAGAATTGCTACGCGCCCACGCACTCATTGATCCGTCACTGGATCAGGCATTGATCGCTCTTGCGGCAGCCTATGATCTTCCTTCCGTGCAATTGCAAGTCGCGAATACGGCGCATCTCCCCGCACTCGGTACCACGCGCGGCGGGGGCATCCTTCTCAACGCCGGGCTGTTTCCGCTTGCCGAATACAAGCCGAGCAATGGCTACAAGATTGATCGCGCATTGCTGCTCGCTTTCATGCGGCAGGAGAGCAAGTTCCTTCCTGATGCAACCTCATGGGCAGGCGCGCGTGGGCTGATGCAGATCATGCCCGCAACGGCGAGCCACATCACGCGCGACCGATCGCTTGCGAGTGGCAATCGCGACAAGCTGCTTGACCCGACCTTCAACATCACGCTCGGGCAGGAATATATCGAGCAGTTGATGCATTCCGGTGAGCCCTACGGCAATCTCTTCATGCTCACCACGGCCTATAATGGCGGGCCGGGCAATCTTTCCCGCTGGCTCGCCAACATGGATTTCCGGGGCGATCCCTTCCTTTTCATCGAAAGCATCCCTGCGGCGGAAACGCGCGGCTATATCGAGCGCGTCGTCACAAATTACTGGATTTACAGCGAACGCCTTGGCCAGCCGGTCGGTTCGCTGGATGCAACGGCGGCAGGCACTTGGCCGCTTTATCAGGGGGTTACGCGCTAGGACGCGTTACGCCGCGACAGCGGGGTTCTTTTCGTTTATATGGACCACTTCCAAAAACGAAAGGCTCCCTATGTCAGAGATCGACACCTCCCGCGACTTCATTCCTGTCAAAATTGCCGTGCTCACCGTTTCCGACACGCGCACCTTCGAGAATGACAAGTCGGGCGATGTTCTGGTCGAACGGATTGAAGCGGCGGGGCACAGCCTTGCCGCGCGGCGCATAGTTCCTGATGACGTTGTACATATTCGCGGCGCGCTCATGACCTGGATCGCCGACAGTTCGGTTGACGTGGTGATTTCTACCGGCGGCACGGGCCTCACTGGCCGTGACGTGACGCCGGAAGCTTTCCGCTCTGTCTATGAC
Source organism: Parvibaculum sp. (assembly GCA_041678065.1). Classification (GTDB taxonomy): domain Bacteria; phylum Pseudomonadota; class Alphaproteobacteria; order Parvibaculales; family Parvibaculaceae; genus Parvibaculum. The sequence goes on from JBAYOU010000148.1 coordinate 3,461, forward strand.
AAGGAAATTGACGGTTTCTCCGCGATCTTCCACCGCGTTTCCTTTGAAAAGATCGGTACCTCGACAATCCAGTCACGCGCCACCGCTGGCATAGCGGGCGGCACGCTTCTCTTTGCGCTGCCTGGCTCACCAAACGCTTGCAAGGATGGCTGGGACGAAATTCTGGTTCACCAGCTCGACAATCGCTTTCGGCCCTGCAATTTCGTCGAGATCCTTCCGCAAATTCAGGAATACAAGCAGCGGAAGTAATGGCGGTTTTCCCGTTGTACCTCGCGCGCGCTCGCGGCACCCTTCATCGGGGTAGGAATCAACGAAGCTGGAGTGCCAGGAATGCTCAAGGAATTTCGTGAATTTGCCCTGAAGGGCAATGTGCTCGATATGGCGGTAGGTATCATTATCGGTGCCGCCTTTACGACCATCGTTCAATCACTTGTCAACGACGTCATCATGCCACCTATTGGCGCACTGATGGGGGGCGTCGATTTCAGCCAATATTTCATTGCGCTGACACTTTCGGAAAACGGCCCGGCCACAGTTGATGCGGCGAAGGAAGCAGGCGTCCCCGTCATTGCCTATGGCCGCTTTATCAATGCGGTGATCCAGTTCACCATCGTAGCCTTCGCGCTTTTCCTCGTCATCAAGCAGATGAATGCGCTGCGGGCCCGTATTGCGAAGGGCGAAGAACCCGCCCCGGCTGCACCGCCCCGGCAAGAGGTGCTTCTGGAAGAAATCCGTGACGCGCTGCGTACGAAGAACTAGTCCTTCCGTCGCAACACATAGAAGACGTAGGAATATTGGCCGGGATTGTTCTCAAAAAGAGCAATTTCGGCCTCTGCGTTTCGAAGCACTGATCCCGCCGCATCACCATAGGTGTCCCGCATCTCAGGGATCCGCGCGCGCATCGGGCGATAATATTCCGCCCACCAATCTTCTTCCCCAAATATATGCGTGCCCAGCACTTCATATCCGGTGCGCTCCGCCGCTGCGGTGTTGGACGCAAGCGTACCCATGTCCGGATAGGCCTCATCCCAGAAGGCCCGCGCCTCATCCGAAGGCGTATCCATAAGCCAGCTACATTCTGAAACCGCAACGCAGCCACCGGGCTTCAGAAAACGCCGCCAGAGCCTTAGCCCCCGCGCAAAGCCCGCAACATAGATCGCCCCTTCCGACCAGATGAGATCGAACTCACCTTCATGGAAAGGCAGCGCCTCCATATCGGCGCGCTTGATGATGAGGCGTTCATCGCTGATGCCTTCTCTTTCCGCGCGCTCATAAAACTTTTCAAGAAAAGGCTCATAGAGATCGACTGCCGTGATGCGGCCATTGGTGAGGCGGAGCAGATCGAATGTTGATGCACCCTGCCCCACACCAATATCGAGACAACTTGGCGATGCAGGGAGTGGCGGCAGAAGCGCGAAGGCGGCCTCCGTCGCCGCGCGGCTGCCCGGTCCGTTGCGCGGCAATGCAAGTTGCAGATCGAGAAAGACCTTGAAGGGGTCAAGATCACTC
>JBAYOU010000149.1:0-4952 GCA_041678065.1 Parvibaculum sp.
CCCAGCACGATGACATGCGGATCGAGGATGTTGATGACATGGGCGAGTGCGCGGGCGAGGCGGTCGGCATAGCGCCGCAGCGCGAAGCGGGCAGGCCGGTTGCCTGCTTCCGCTGCCGCGATGATGCCTTCCGGTGAAAGAGCCTCGCGCGTGTCGAGCATGTAGTCGGCGGCAAAAGCTGGCCCCGACAGCCAGCTTTCGATGCAGCCCTTCTTGCCGCAATAGCAGTCCGGTCCAGGCATTTCATCCGGCAGGACGAAGGGCAGGGAATTGTGACCCCATTCGCCTGCAATGGCGTTGGGGCCGGAAAGCAGCCCGCCATTCACCACGATGCCGCCGCCGACACCCGTACCCAGAATGACGCCGAAGACAGAGGGCGCGCCCGCGCCGGCCCCGTCCGTTGCCTCGGAAAGAACAAAGCAGTCAGCATCATTTGCGAACCGCACGGGGCGCCCGAGAGCCGCTTCGATATCTGCATGAAAAGGCTGGCCGTTCAGCCATGTGCTGTTCGCGTTTTTTACAAGTCCCGTGGCGGGTGAAATCGCGCCGGGCATGCCGATGCCGACGTTACCTTGCGTTCCCGCTTCCGCCTCAAGCGACGCGACGAGATCGCGGAGTGCAGCAATGGTCGCCGCATAGTCATTGCGGGGCGAAGGAACGCGTTTGCGGGCGCGTTCCGTGCCGTCCGGGCCAAGCGCGATGCCTTCGATCTTGGTGCCGCCGAGGTCTATGCCGATCCGCATGAGAGATTCCCTTTTTGTGCGGAGAATAGCATGGACGCGGCGGATGGGAGGAAGGGGTCAGAAGCCGTCTGCCTTTAGAACACCGTCGATAAAAGCGTGCGCTTCCGGCCAGAGCGTCGTGTGGAAATGGCTTTCCTTGGCGGGGCCGAGCAATTTCGCAAGGCGGGCATCCGCGATGAAATGGATGAGGTGTGCGGGCGCATGTGCCTTTGCGACCGAGGCCAGATTGTGCGGAATGTCATCAAGGAAGATGACCGGCGCTTGCACGCGCTCGGCAAGGCGGTGAACCGCGCCGCCCTTCAGCCCCATATTCGCGATAACGGGAAAGGGAATGTCCTGCTCGGCCAGGCAGGCCTCGCGCTGGGCCTTTGCTTCCAGCGGCACATTGGTGAGGACGACGATCTGCGCGCGTTCGGAAAGAGCGGCAAGCGCTTCCGCCGCACCCGGCACCGCCTCAAGGGCGCGGGTCGATGAGGCGAAAAAAGCTTCGAGCAGCTTTGGCATTTCGGCTGCGGGTACGGGTTCATTTGTGCCGAGCCGCTTGATGTTGCCGGTCAGCGCGAAGCTTTGAAGGTCGAGCCAGAGATCCTGCGTTTCGAGATAGAGCTCAAGCCCCGAGACGAACTGGAGCAGCACCTCATCCGCATCGGAAATGATGAGCGGACGGCCGCGCTCCAACTCCAGCGCATCGATTTGAGGGATCACCCTTTCGTCGATGGTGAGAGGATCGGGGATGTGTTTCCGGTCGGCGCTCATGTCCACTCCACAACTTCGCCGCCGGGCAGCGCGCGGCGCGCGCGGGCGGGCAGGTCCGGGCGAAACTCTTCCGCCTCGCAAAAGGCAAGAAGGCGCGCTTCATCTGCCAGCATGAAATCGAGAATGCCGCCAAGCAGCTCCGCATCACCGGCGCGCGCGCGAAGTTCATCGGTTGAAAGGCCCGAGAGCGCCATGAAGTCGCCCAGTAGGTCGTCATCAGCCGCAATATGACCAAGGGCGCGAATCGCCAGCATTTCAGCTTCATCTCTTGTCATAAATAAACCCCATAACCACGCGCGCTCCGGCTTCGCCCCGCCCGCTCACGCAAACTTAATCATAGGCAGGTTTTAATCCGAAACCTCCCAAATCCGGCCAGTGGGACAGGGCAGGTAAAGGGTTGGTTAAGGATATTGGGGTCTTATGACCCCTAGAGGAATCGCCCCGACAGCCGGGCATCAAGATACAGGTTCGGGCGTGCCCGGCACAGGTGGAGTTCTGGAGCAATGGACGCAATGTCGAAGAAAGTCCTGATCGTCGAGGATAATGAGCTCAACATGAAGCTCTTTCACGACCTTCTGGATGCGCATGGCTACGAGACGCTGCAGACGCGCGATGGAATCGAGGCGCTGGAAATCGCGCGGACGAACCGTCCGGACCTGATCCTCATGGACATCCAGCTTCCGGAAGTTTCCGGGCTCGAAGTCACGAAGTGGATCAAGGAAGACGATAACCTGCGCAGCATCCCCGTTGTCGCCGTCACCGCTTTCGCCATGAAGGGGGACGAAGAGAAGATCCGTGAAGGTGGTTGCGAGGCCTATATCTCCAAGCCGATTTCGGTGACTCAGTTCCTTGAAACGGTTCAGCGGTTTCTTCGCTAAGAGCCCCCCTATCTTCGAGGAGAGGGCAGAGTGACTGCGCGTGTTCTTGTCGTAGATGACGTCCCGGCAAATCTGAAGCTGCTGGATGCGAAGCTGACAGCCGAGTATTTCGATGTGCTCAAGGCAAGCTCTGGCATGGAAGCGCTGGAAATTGTGAAGGAGCAGGCGCCGGATATCATTCTGCTTGATGTGATGATGCCCGGCATGGACGGGTTTGAAGTGTGCCGCCGGCTGAAAGCCATGCCGGAAACAGAGCACATCCCTGTCATCATGGTAACGGCGCTCGATCAACCGAAGGACCGGGTACAAGGCCTTGAGGCCGGTGCCGATGATTTCCTCACAAAGCCGCTGAACGATCTTGCGCTTTTTGCGCGGGTGCGCAGCCTTGTGCGTCTGAAAATGGTGACGGATGAGCTTCGCATGCGCGAGGCAACGGGCCAGCGCATCGGTGCGCTCGGCACGAAAGAAGGCGACAGCATTCTCCTGTCGGAGCCGGGTCGCATTCTCGTCATGGATGACCGTCCGACCTCACTGAAGCGCATCACCGAAACGCTTTCCGACAATCACCATGTAACCGTCGCCGAATGCCAGCAGGAGCTGATCCAGCTCGCAAGTGCGGGCGACTTCGATTTCATCGTGGTGAGCCTCACTCTTCAGGAATATGACGGGTTGCGGCTGTGCTCGCAGCTTCGCTCCCTTGAGGCGACACGGCAGACACCCATTCTCGCCATTGTGGAAGAGGGCGACACGCCGCGGCTGGTGCGCGCGCTTGATATGGGCGTGAACGACTATCTGGTGCGTCCCATCGAGCGGAACGAACTTGTGGCCCGTGCGCGCAGCCAGCTTCGTCGCAAGCGTTATCAGGATTATCTCCGCGACAAGTTCCAGCAGGGGCTGGAGCTTGCGATTACGGATGGCCTGACGGGGCTCTATAACCGTCGCTATATGGAAGGCCATCTGGCAACGCTGGTGGAAGAGGCTGCAAATACCGGCAAGCTCGTCTCGCTTCTCATTTTCGATATCGACCACTTCAAATCGGTGAACGACACATATGGTCATGCGGCGGGTGATGCTGTGCTCAAGCAATTTGCCGACCGTATCGCCAAGAATGTGCGTGGCATTGATCTCGCCTGCCGGTTGGGCGGTGAGGAATTTGTCGTGGTGATGCCCGACACGGATATCGGCTATGCGATGAGCGTGGCCGAGCGCCTGCGCCAGTGCATTGCCGCCAAGCCCTTCAGCATTGATGAAGGCGGGCGGATGCTTGATGTGACGGTGAGCATCGGCATCGCGATGACGAATGGCCCGAAGGACACTGTGTCCCGCCTGCTCGAACGGGCAGACCAGGGCCTCTACCGCGCCAAGCGGGAAGGGCGCAATCGCGTGGCAACGGAAGCCGCCTGATTTTCGCTGAGCTTCCATCTGTCCACAGTAGAAATAGCGAGATAGCCAATCGACAGGCCTGTATCCGCGCATAGTTCTGCGTGCCGAAAGTCGCGTTAACTATGTTTATTCATGGTTAATGAATTTTAAACCATGACTCCGCGTCTGATTGACTGTCTGTCCTTTAATGACACAGTTGAGTATGCTAGATTTAGAGTGCTATTTCGTTTCGCTGCCGACATCGGCACCGTCTCTTGCTGGGGGGTGAGACCGGAGCTGTAACGGGCGGCGATATGTGTCCTCGTGGAATCACTCAGGTTCGCCGCATCTCCTGAGTCCGCGGGGCACGGCCGGCCGGGGGCGTGGTTTTGGAGTGGCCTCCTCTGATATGCCGCGAAGGCCCGGTCGGCCACTTAATTCAAGGCTGAACGCAGAAAGAGCCGGCCCTTTGGGGACCGGCTCTTTTCACTTTCTAGCGCGTTCAGGAAGGCAAAGCAGGCATAGCCTGCGCTAGATCACTTGATCTTGGTTTCCTTGAATTCGACATGCTTGCGCGCAATGGGATCGTACTTCTTGATGACGAGCTTTTCGGTCATCGTGCGACTATTCTTCTTAGCGACATAGAAGTAGCCGGTGCCCGCCGTGCTTTCGAGCTTGATCTTGATTGATGCTGGCTTCGCCATGTCGCGAAATCCTTGAAGTTGCGCGGGCATCGGTGCCCGCAAGGCCATTGGGGTCGCAATCCGGCCCCGTGGCCGTGGATGTGCGGAGTTGCGCGCAGGCTACTCAGGACGCGGCGGAAGTCAAGAACAGAGCGGCGGTTTCAACGGCTTAGGGTGCTGAAACCCGCGTTTTTCTGGCGCTAGGGTGTGCGGGGCGCGGTCAGAAAGCGCCAGCCCGCCACCACCACATAGAAGGCGCAGAGCCCGGCCATTGCGACGATCAACCCATGCGGGTTCCAGACATCCATCGCCGCGCCTGCGAGCGGCGGGCCGACAAGCGCGCCAAGCGAGAACATCATGACGAAGGCGGCATTCGCAGAGGCGAGATTTGCGCCCTTGAAGCGCTCGCCAAGCAGGGTCAACCCGACCGCGTAAAGGCCGACCACCACGCCACCAAAGAAGAAGAGGGTGGGCGCGAAGAGCCAGATCGAGTGCATGACGAAGGGAAGCGCGAGCGTGCCGGCAAGGCC
>JBAYOU010000150.1:0-4889 GCA_041678065.1 Parvibaculum sp.
AAGAACCTGCACTAGCCTGCCGCCAATGGCCTGCAACACAGAAAGCAATTCAAGATCATGACTGTTCTCAAGCTTCCCAAATGGAACATGGCCATCGGCGATGGCGAGCCGCTTCTCTGCATTGCCGGGCTCAATGTGCTTGAGGATCTCGACCTCACGCTGGCAACCGCCGAACATCTGAAAAGCGTATTGGACAACCTGTCCCTTCCCTTCGTGTTCAAGGCGAGCTTCGACAAGGCGAACCGCTCTTCGATCAAAAGCTATCGCGGGCCGGGCCTGAAAGACGGACTTGCCCAGCTTGCCGAGGTGAAGCAGCGTTTCAACGTGCCGATCTGCACCGATCTCCATGAGGTTGAACAGGCAGAGCCGGTTGCCGAGGTGGCAGACCTTGTGCAGATACCGGCCTTTCTCTGCAGGCAGACTGACCTTGTGGTCGCTGCGGCACGCGCAACGAAGAAGGCTGGCGGTCTCCTCCATGTGAAGAAGGGCCAGTTCCTTGCGCCCTGGGACTGCCGCAACATTCTCTCGAAGATCGGCGAAGCAGCGGGCAATGGCATGACCATTCTGTGCGAGCGCGGTGCTTCCTTTGGCTACAACAATCTCATCGTGGACATGCTCGCCTTCGACGAGATGAAAAAGCTTGGCGCGCCCGTCACCATCGACGCAACACATGCCGTGCAGCTTCCGGGTGCCGACCCACGCACACAGGGCGCCTCCACGGGCGGACGGCGCTCTGGTGTGCCCATCATCGCCAAGGCTGCTGTTGCAGCAGGCGCAAATGGCGTCTTCCTTGAATTTCATCCCGAGCCGGACAAAGCGCTTTGCGATGGCCCAAGCTGCCTGCCGCTTGATGGCGCCGCCGCCCTTTTCAAGAGCCTCAAAGCCATTCACGCCGCTGCCGCGTGAGGCCATCCGCGAAAGGCGACGCCCATGCCGCGTAAAAAGCTGACGCATCTCGATGAGCATGGTGCCGCACGCATGGTTGATGTGTCGGCAAAGCCTGTCACTGCGCGCGAGGCGGTGGCCAGGGGTCGCGTCACGATGAAGGCGGCAACCCTGAAGCTCATTCTTGATGACGGGCTAAAGAAGGGAAACGCACTTGAGGTTGCGCGGCTTGCCGGCACCATGGCTGCGAAGAAGACCGCCGACCTCATCCCGCTCTGCCACCCGCTTCTCATATCAAACGTGGAAGTCAAGCTTCGCCCCGACAGGAAGGCAAAAGCCGTGGAAGTAGAGGCTCGCGTGAAAGTTTCGGGGCAGACGGGCGTGGAGATGGAGGCACTCACTGCCGTTTCCGTTGCCTGCCTCACGCTTTACGACATGGCGAAGGCTGTCGATCGCAGCATGACGATCAGCGATATTCGGCTTACGGAAAAGTCGGGCGGCAAGTCCGGCGATTACAAGGCGGAGTGACGGATGGGGAAGCAACCTCTCCTTCCCGTCTCAGAAGCGCGGTCGCGCATTCTCGCTTCGCTCCATCCCACCCGCATCGAGCGTGTTGCACTTTCTCACGCCCTTGGCCGCGTTCTTGCCGAAGAAGTGATCGCCCGCCGGACACAGCCCCCTGCCGATCTTTCGGCGATGGACGGATACGCCGTGAAGGCAGAGGATGTGACCTCCGTTCCCGTACGGCTCAAGATCGTGGGCGAAGTGCCTGCAGGCGGTGCCTATGGCGAAGAGCTGAAGGCTGGCGAAGCGGTGCGCATCTTCACCGGCGCGCCTTTGCCGCACGGTGCTGACAGTATCGTCATCCAAGAAGACACGGAGCGTGATGGCGATGTTGTCACGGTGAAGGAAAGCGTGGCACGCGGCCATTATGTGCGGCCCATGGGGCTTGATTTTCGCACTGGCGACGCAGGTTTGCCCGCAGGACGAAAACTCTCTCCCGCCGACATTGCCTTTGCGGCGGCGATGAACCAGCCACTTCTTTCTGCGCATAAGCGACCGGTGATTGCCTTCTTCTCCACGGGTGATGAGCTTGTTCCGCCCGGCACAGAGCCGGGCCCGAACCAGATCATCTCCGCCAATAATGATGGCCTTACCGCGCTCATTCTCGAAGCAGGTGGTGAGCCGCTTGATCTCGGCATCGTGCCCGACAGCATTGATGCCATTCGCAAAGCCGCCGAACGCGCTCGCGGCGCTGACATGCTGGTGACGCTGGGGGGTGCCTCTGTGGGCGAGCATGATCTTGTGCGCGAGGCGCTCGCCCCGTCGGGTCTTGATATCGATTTCTGGAAGATTGCGATGCGGCCGGGCAAGCCGTTGATGTATGGGCGGTTAGGCGATCTGCCGCTGCTCGGCCTGCCGGGTAATCCTGTGTCCGCCCTCGTATGCGCCACGCTTTTCCTGAAGCCCGCTATTGCACGACTTCAGGGTGTCGAGGCGGCGCAGCCATTTACCCTCGCGCGGCTGGGCACCCCGCTTCCCGCTAATGGCATCCGCGAGGACTATATCCGCGCCACCCTCGACCATGTGCCCGACGAGCTTCCACTCGCCACGCCCAATGCGATTCAGGACAGTTCCATGCTCTCCGTGCTTTCCCGCGCGGGCTGCCTCGTGGTGCGCGCACCTCAAGCCGCGCCCGCCCAAGCTGGTGATATTGTTACGGTATTGCCTCTTCGCGCCTGACTTATCCACAATTGCGCTTGACAGGTTTCCGAGAACCAAACTAGAACAAGACAAAGCGTTTTTGTTTTGTTCCGAAGGCCATTTCTGGCCTTCAGAGAGCATGAGGGGCTGGAATCGATGCTGACGCGCAAACAACACGAACTGCTGATGTTCATTCATGAGCGGATCAAGGAGGGCGGCGTCTCACCGAGCTTCGATGAAATGAAGGACGCGCTCGACCTTCGTTCGAAATCCGGCATCCACCGCCTCATCACCGCTCTTGAGGAGCGGGGCTTTATTCGCCGCCTGCCCCATCGCGCCCGTGCCCTTGAAATCATCCGCCTGCCGGATGCCGCTTCGCCGAGCCTTGCTGTTTCGCGCGGTCGGGGTTTCTCGCCCAGCGTCATTGAAGGGGGCGCCCAGAAGACATCGAGCCGCGATCTCGCACCCGCGCGGGACAGCGGCGATTCCCTGAGCATCTCCGTCATGGGCCGGATTGCGGCTGGCACACCCATTGAGGCGCTGCAGGAAGAAAGCCATCAGGTCAGCGTGCCGCTCAGCCTTCTCGGCTCCGGTGAGCATTACGCGCTTGAGGTGAAAGGCGATTCGATGATCGAGGCCGGCATCCTTGATGGCGATACTGTTCTCATCCAGCGCTGCGACACGGCCAATAGCGGTGACATTGTTGTTGCGCTGGTTGATGGATATGAAGCGACGCTGAAGCGCCTCCGCCGCAAGGGGGATTCCATCGCCCTTGAAGCGGCGAACCCTGCCTATGAGACCCGCATCTTCGGGCCTGACCGTGTGAAGGTTCAGGGCAAGCTTGTTGGTCTGCTGCGGCGCTATTGATCTCTCCGAGTTCGCTGTACCCAGGGGCGGTCGCGGCGCATGTCGCGCGCGGTGATGATTTTAGAGCCGCCCTCTGCATTGAACCGGATCGTCGTTGCGCCGTTTCTCCAGAAGAAGAAATAATCGAGAAGAAGACCGGCGCCGCATTCCTTGCGGATGCGGCGAGGAACAGGTACGCGGGCAATCACGATATCGGCCTCCCTGCAATCCTCCACCACCGCATCAATCGAATAGGCAAAAGCAATCATCGGCCTTCCCGGCTCCGCGTAAATGCAGCCGCTCCTGTCGCAATTCATATTGGGTGATCTGGTAGCGGCGCGGGGGCGGCGGTCATCCGCATCGTGCCGCAGCCATTGCTCCGCCGTGTAGCCTGGCGTGGCAGAAGTCAGTACCAACTTCCCGTCTGCACCTCGCGCAGCGAAGAGCGCTGCATCCCGGTCGATCAATATGTCGGCGGCAGGCGCGCTTCCCCAGATAAGCAGCCCCGCGACAATCGGAACAAGTCCTGCCCACCGCCATCTCTCACGCCAGAGCGACAGCCATAGCCCGCCCAGCACGGTGAGCGTCAGCGCTGCAAAGGGCGCATCGGCAAGCAGCCTGTCTGCACCACCCCAGCTTGCCACTTCATGCGAAACGGCAAGCATGGCATCGACGCCCTCCCCCATCAACCAGAGTGCGGGAGCATCAAGACCGAAGGGCATCATTATCAGCGCAAGCAACGCCATGGGCATGACAATGACGCCGACAATCGGCATGGCACCCATATTGCCCGCAAGCCCATAAAGCGCGACACGGTTGAAGTGAAAGGCCGCAATGGTGCCGGTCGCAAGCCCGGCAATGATGCTCGTCACCGCGATACCGAGTACATAAAGCAGCGCCCTTTGCGCCAGCGAAGCGCCGCCAAATCCCTGCGGGTTCTGCATCCAGCGTCGCGCAAGGCTGCTCTCATAAAAGGCCGTAAGCGCAATCACCGCGGCAAAAGACATCTGGAAGCTTGCGCCGATCAAGCTTTCAGGACGCCACAGCAAGATGAGAATGGCCGCCAGCATTACATTCCGTAGGCTGATTGCTGGTCGATCCATAAGAACGGCGATGAAGGCCAGCGAGATCATGATCCAGGCGCGCTGCGTTGCGACCTCGGCCCCTGAAATGGCGAGATAGAAAGTGCCGCCAAGGACCGCAAGACCCGCCGCCCATTTCTTTATCGGGTAACGCAGCGCAAGATTGGGGATCAGTGCGAGGCCAAGCCGCGCTGCCCAGAAGAGCGAACCCGCGAACAGCACCATGTGAAGGCCCGAAATGGAAAGCACATGATAGATGCCGGACGCCCTCAACTCCTCCGACACATCATCCGGTATGCTCGCCCGCTCTCCGTTTATAAGCGCCGCCGCAACTGCGCCGCTCGTCCCGCCGATCACGCCGCGCACCCTGTC
>JBAYOU010000151.1:0-4869 GCA_041678065.1 Parvibaculum sp.
CTGCGTAATGGTGGAGCCGCCCTGCACATAGGCACCGGCGCGCCAGTTGATGACAATCGCACGCGCAATGCCGATCGGGTCGATGCCGAAATGGTAATAGAAGCGCCGGTCTTCTGTGGCGAGCACGGCGGCGGGAACATGGGGCGGCAAATCGGCCACCGTCGTATAACCGCCCATAAGGTCGCCGCGATGGCTCAATACCTCGCCATCCGTCGCAATGATCGAGATGGAAGGCGTCTGGCGGACATTATAGAGGCCGGATGTGTCGGGCAGGTTGAGCCCATACCAGAAGAGCAATCCGCCAAAGAGGATGAAACCCCAAAGGCCGAGCACGAGCCCGCCATAGGCGATGTTGCCGAAGAGAGAGCGGGCCTGCCGCGTGCGGGTGCCTTGTTTGCCCGGCACGACACGGCGGGCGGAGGGCACGCGGCCCCCTGAAGCCCGAGGTTTTGCCGAGGCTTTGGCGGCTGGTTTCTTTTTCGCAGCCGGTTTTTTGGGTGCGGATTTCCGACGACCGCCTTCGCTTGCGAAGGTTGGCTCTATGCGGCGAAAGCCGCGGTCTTCCCACTCATCATCGTCCCAGCGACCCATATTTCTGCCGGTATTTTCCCGCTCTTCGGCACGGCTGCCGACTTCTTCCCCGATCTTTTCGTCTGCGTCGAAAGCGTCATTTGCTCCGACGCCGAGCCGAACGGCCCGCAAGCCCGGCTTGCGAATTATGGTCCAGTCCGCCTCTGGCGGCACCGAATCACGGCCTGTCGATGATTTTCGGGCCTTCCGGAAGGACATGCCACCCGATGCCTCGCCTTGTGTCTGACGTTCCCCCGGCCCGTTTCGAAGCTAGACAGCGATGGTTAACGGCTTGTTAACGGTTAGCCGCCAGCGCAATCCCTTCCTTAAATATCGAGGTTCGCCACGCTCAGCGCATTTTCGCGGATGAAATCTCGACGCGGCTCGACCACATCGCCCATCAGCTTCACGAAAAGATCATCCGCTTCATCCAGTTCGCGAATCTTCACCTGAAGCAGGGAGCGAATATCGGGATCAAGCGTCGTTTCCCAGAGCTGACCCGGGTTCATCTCACCCAGACCCTTATAGCGCTGGATCGTATTCCCCTTGCTGCCAGCCGCCATCACCGCATCGAGAAGCTGCGAGGGCGAGCGGATCAGATGCTTGTCATCCTTGCGGCGAAGCGTGGCCGCCTTCACATAGACTTCCTTCAAATGTTCCGTGAAGCTGTCGAGGCGTCGTGCATCGGCACTGGCGATGAGCGGGCCGTCGATCAGCACTTCCTCCCGGACACCACGCACTTCACGCGCAAAGACAAGGCCGCCATCTTCTGTGGTCTTGCCGGTCCAACCCCGCTCCGTTTCATCCGAAAGAAGATCGAGGCGCCGGGCAACATAGGCGGCGGCTTCCTTTGCCTGCGTCTCTTCGGCGAGTGCCTTGGGGTTGAGCGCACCGGCGATCGCCGCCTGCTCTACCACGAAATGCGGGTACTTGGTGGGCAACCCTTCCAGCACAGCGCGAATGGCGCGCGCCTTTGTCACGATGTCGTGGAGATCGGGCCCCGCGCGCTGCGAGCCGTCATGGAGCGTCAGCACCATATCCTCAAGGCCCGTCTCGACCAGATAGTCGCTCAGCGCCTTTTCATTCTTGAGATAGGTTTCGGAGGTGCCGCGCCGCACCTTGTAGAGCGGCGGCTGCGCGATATAGAGATGGCCGCGCTCGATCACTTCCGGCATCTGCCGATAAAAGAAGGTGAGCAGCAGCGTGCGGATATGAGCGCCGTCCACGTCGGCGTCCGTCATGATGATGATCTTGTGGTAGCGCAGCTTGTCGATGTTGAAATCATCACGACCGATACCCGTGCCAAGCGCAGTAATCAGTGTACCGATTTCATTCGAGGACAGCATCTTGTCAAAACGGGCGCGCTCGACATTGAGTATCTTGCCGCGCAGCGGCAGCACCGCCTGATTGGAACGGTCACGCGCCTGCTTGGCGGAGCCACCGGCCGAGTCACCCTCGACGATGAAGAGTTCTGATTTAGCCGGATCGCGTTCCTGACAATCGGCAAGCTTCCCCGGCAGGCTCGACACATCAAGCGCACCCTTGCGGCGCGTCAGCTCGCGCGCCTTGCGGGCTGCTTCACGCGCAGCGGCGGCTTCCACCACCTTTCCCACAATGTGCCGCGCTTCTGCGGGATGCTCTTCCAGCCATGTGGAGAGCGCGTCGTTGACGAGGCTTTCCACCACGGGGCGCACTTCGGAGGAGACGAGCTTGTCTTTCGTTTGCGACGAGAACTTCGGATCGGGCACCTTCACGGAGAGAACGCAGGTCAGACCTTCGCGCGCATCATCGCCCGTGAGGTTCACCTTCTCCTTTTTCGCGATGCCGCTTTCATTCGCGTAACTGTTGATGACGCGGGTGAGCGCGCCACGAAAGCCCGCCAGATGGGTGCCGCCATCGCGCTGGGGAATGTTGTTTGTGAAGCAGAGAACATTCTCGTGGTAGCTGTCGTTCCACCACATTGCCACTTCGACCCCGATATCGTCCTTCTCGGAACGAATGGCGATCGGATCCTTTATGAGCGGCGTCTTGGTGCGATCAAGAAAGCGAACAAAGGCCTCAAGCCCGCCATCATAGACGAGATCGATTTCCTTCGGCTCGACGCCACGGAGATCGGTTAGCCGGATGCGCACACCTGAGTTCAGAAAGGCCAGCTCGCGCAGGCGGTGCTCCAGCGTCGAGAAGCTGAACTCCATCTGAGTGAAAGTCTGGGTCGAAGGGTGGAAAGTGATTTCCGTGCCGCTGATCGACTTGCCATTGGCATCAAGCGGCGCCTCACCGACAACCTCAAGCGGCGCGTCGGGCACGCCATGCTGGAAACGCATGTAATGCTCTTTGCCACCGCGCCAGATGCGAAGTTCCAGCCAGTCGGAAAGTGCATTCACAACCGACACGCCTACACCATGCAGACCACCCGACACCTTGTAGGAGTTCTGGTCGAACTTTCCGCCTGCATGAAGCTGCGTCATGATGACTTCGGCAGCAGAGACGCCTTCCCCCGGATGAATCGCTACGGGAATACCGCGACCATTATCCATGACGGTGCAGGAACCATCCGCGTTCAGACGAATATTCACTGCGTCGCAATGGCCGGCCAGCGCCTCGTCGATGGAGTTGTCCACCACCTCATAGACCATGTGATGAAGACCGGAGCCGTCATCCGTGTCGCCGATATACATGCCCGGCCGCTTGCGCACGGCATCAAGGCCCTTCAGAACCTTGATGGAATCGGCGCCATATTCTTCCGGCGTTTCGTTAGGCGTGGACATGTCTATCTTCCTTTGAATATTTCAGCAGAGGTCCCGGACGGGTCCGGATCTTTCACCCTGCCTATTCGATCTCTGTGGCGCTGCGGATGATCTTTCCCACCACGCCATAATCCTTCGCCTCTTCGGCATTCATCCAGTAGTCGCGGTTCGTGTCCTTCACGATCCTCTCCAGCGGCTGACCTGTGGCTTCGGCAAAGATGCGGTTGAGACGCTCGCGCATACGCAACACTTCGCGCGCCTGAATGTCGATCTCCGTGGCCGAGCCGCGCACACCGCCGCGCGGTTCATGGAGCAGGAAGCGCGTATTGGGCAGGCAGTAGCGATCCTTCAGATCGGCCGCAACATAGATCAGCGCGCCTGCGCTTGCGACCCAGCCTGTACCAAGCACGCGCACGCGCGGTTTGATGAACTTGATCATGTCATGGATCATGTCACCGGATTCCACATGGCCACCCGGCGACGACACGATGACCGTGATCGGATCATCATTCTCGCCCGCCATGGCAAGCAGTCTCTCGCAGACAACGCGCGCCAGACGGTCATCCACCTCGCCCGTGACAAGGACGGTACGAGACTTGAAAAGTCCCTGCTCGACCAACGGCGTGAGCTGCGTCTTCGTCACATCGGTCTCGGGCGTTTCATTATCGTTTCTCATCGCAGGATTCCTTCCGTTACGAGACTATGAGGCTGCCGGAGCGACCATGCCGTGATCGACATGCAGGTTCTGCGCGCGGCTTCCAAGACTGTCAAACAGGGCGGGGTCGGTCCCCGTCATGAAGGCCTGAAGGTTCAGGCCCGTGATTTCATCAAAGAGCGCCGCCCGGCGCTCCGCATCGAGATGGGCGGCAACTTCGTCGAGCAGCAACAGAGGCGGGCGACCCATCGCCGCCATCAGCCGCGCATTCGCAAGTACGATGCCGATGAGAAGTGCCTTTTGTTCGCCCGTCGAACATTGGCGCGCCTCGCGGTCCTTGGCCGAATGGCGCACGAGAAGATCGCTTCTGTGCGGCCCATCAAGCGCGCGGCCTGCAGCGGCATCCCGCCCGCGCATTTCCTTCAGCGTTGCGCGGAACGCATCTTCCACATCAATGGCGGGCGCTGTTTCGAGCGCCGTTTCAAGCGTGCCTTCAAGCGCCACATCGGCGCGCGGAAAAGCACCTTCCTGCGCGGCAGCGAGGGCACCGCGCAGCCTTGCCAGCATTTCGCGCCGCGCGGCGGCAATCGCCACGCCATGTTCCGCCATCTGCTCCTCAAGACCCGACAACCAAGCATCATCGAACACGGCATCGGAGAGGAGCTTGTTGCGTTCTCTCAGCGCGCGGTCATAGGCACTGGCGCGCGTGCCATGCGCGGGATCGAAACCCATGACCAGCCGATCGAGAAAGCGGCGGCGTTCACTCGCTCCCTCCATGAAGAGCCGGTCCATGGCGGGCGTCAGCCAGACAAGGGAGACAAGCTCGGCAAGGGCAGACGGCCCCGCCTGTTCACCGGCAATGCGCACGGCGCGGCTGCGTGTACCGATATCGACACC
>JBAYOU010000152.1:0-4855 GCA_041678065.1 Parvibaculum sp.
GATTCTCGGTCATACTGCGACCTCCGCTGCTGCACGCAGGCCCGCGCGTATCCGCGCCATGACACCGGGGTCGGCTTTGGTGGAATGAACAACATAGGCGGAATAGGAGAATTCTGGGCTGTTCGGCACAAGCGCAAGCCGTCCCTCTTCCAGGTAGGAGCGGATGAAGCCCTTGCGGAAGTATCCATAACCACCCGTTGCCAGGATGTAGTCGAGAGCGAGCGGCCCATAACCGATGGATACGACCGCATTGGGCTGATCGGGAAACGCTGCCTGATAACTTGCAGCAAATTCATCCCCCCAATCTATTTGTACCCGGTCTTCCAGCGCGAGCGGCTTATTGACCGGCGTCGTGCGCGCAAGAACAAGCTTTTCTTCAAAGAGTAACTCGGCAATGACGCCGGGCCTGCTTTTGGCGGCATAAAGGACCGCCACATCAAGCGACCCGTCCTGCACCTGCTCCATCAGCCGGTCCGACATATCTATCTGTGTACTGACGGCTATCTCGGGGCATTCGCGACGCATCCAGAGCAGCCAGTGGCGGAGAAGCGGGCTCCAGAGGCTGAGTTCTGCGCCAATCGTTACCACCGTGTCGCGGCCGGGCGGCAACGCGACCGCGTGGCGTGCCCGATCCCACACCTGAACCAGCGTAGTGGCAAACCGCATGAACTGCTCGCCTGCGGGGGTGAGTTTCGCACCCGCCTTGTTGCGGATAAAAACCGGACGATCAAGCTTGTCTTCAAGAACGCGGATGCGCGCGCTGACGGCCGTTTGCGTGAGATTCAGATTGGCAGCGGCACTGACAAAGCTGCCCGTCTTCACCACTTCGAGAAATGTTCGAGCGACATCGATATCCATGGATCTGGCTTTCGGTATCTCGTTTGTAAGCGTCACTTATATTGAAATAAAAATTACTGCTTGTAAGCATAAATAACATTCGTTTGTTTGCTTTCATAAAATACTCCAACGTGAGGGCCTCGCAAAAAGGAGCTCCCATGACCATCCAGCTCGGGCAAATAGCCCCCGACTTTGAACAGGACAGCACGCACGGCCGCATCCGCTTCCACGACTGGCTCGGATCAAGCTGGGGCGTGTTTTTCAGCCATCCCAAGAACTTCACGCCCGTCTGCACGACCGAACTCGGCGAAGTAGCGCGACTGCGCCCCGAATGGGACAAGCGGAACGTGAAGCCGATCGGCCTTTCGGTCGATCCGGTCGAGGCTCATCACAAATGGGAAGAGGACATTGCTGAAACGCAAGGTCACGCCCTCGACTTCCCGATGATCGCAGATCCGGACGCACGCGTTTCTTCGCTTTACGGAATGATCCATCCGGAGAGCGATCCGACAGTGACCGTTCGTTCGGTTTTCGTGATCGATCCGCAGCGCAAGGTTCGCCTAATCCTCACATATCCGCCGAGCACGGGCCGGAACTTCGCCGAGATACTCCGGAGCATCGATAGCCTTCAACTCACAGACGCTCGAAGCATTGCGACGCCGGTGAACTGGGAAATCGGCCAGCCTGTCGTTATCTCGCCGAAACTTTCCGACGAAGAGGCAACGAGGCAGTTTCCGCAAGGCTTCAAGACCCTGAAGCCCTATCTGCGGATGGTTGATCTTCACGGACAGAAATAAAGCCACCGAACACGCTCGGGAGGAGCAGTGAGATCGCCGCTATCGGGAGGATGGCGGCGATCTCTTCTTGTCAGCCTGTGACGCGCAACCACCGCGCTGCATTTATTTCCCTTTTATTGGAGTCGCATCGTGACCAACAGCAACACGACACCATCTTCATTTTCTCTGCCCCCCCTGCCCTATGACCATTCGGCGCTTGCCCCGCATCTTTCGAGGGAGACGCTCGAGACGCATCACGGCAAACACCATGCGCGATACATTGAGGTACTGAACCGACTGCTTGCAGAGCGGAAAGCATCGCCCGCCACGATGGAAGAAATCGTCCGGGCAGCTGAAGGCAAGGATAAGCCCGTGTTCAACAATGCTGCCCAGGCATGGAACCATGCTTTCTTCTGGGAATGCATGACACCCAAACATGCCGAACCAAAAGGCGCGCTTGCCGCTGCCATCACGCGTGATTTCGGCAGCCTTGCTGACCTGAAGCGGCGTTTCACGGCTGAAGGCGCGGGGCATTTTGGGTCAGGCTGGGCGTGGCTAATCTCCCGCAAGGGCGCGCTATCAATTGCCTCAACGCATGATGCGGCAACACCGATTACGGAAGCTGGGGTCACTCCGATTCTCACCTGCGATGTCTGGGAGCATGCTTATTACATCGACTATCGACAGGACCGCGCGAGCTGGCTCAGCACCTGGTGGGACAAGCTCGTCAATTGGGAGTTCGCTGCAGCACAGTATTCAGCCTCGCTCAAAGAGGGTGATGCGTGGCACTTCCCTCATCCCACCCGTTGACGGCGAGATGAGACAAAGTGTTCCATGTGTATGGTTGCGTGTTTAAGATATATTTTATGTCAATCTTATGAATGTCGGGGCGCATGGCACGGAATGATCTGTTCCATGCGCTTCGATGCGGACCAGGGGCCCCGTGCATGGTTTCCACGCTGACCGTCACTGAGCGCCAGTTGGCGCTCGTCATTTCCGCTCTGGTGAGTTTTGCCGGCATATTGCTGATGGCGGCGGGTCAGGGCGACCTCATTGCGGTGCATGGCTTCATCATTCTGGCAGCGGGGCTTCTCTGCGCCTTTGTTGTCGCGCATGGCTATTACACACCGGAGCCTTCTGAGGAACGCTTCCAGCATTATTACGACGAGCCCATCAAAGCAGGCATCGTGCTCACCATGATCTGGGCGGTTGTGGGCATGTTTGTCGGCGTGTGGGTGTCAGCACTGCTCGCGTGGCCGGAACTCACTTTCGTCGATTCCGCATGGGCGAGTTTTGGCAGGCTTCGCCCCGTTCATACGAGCGGCGTGATCTTCGGTTTTGGCGGTAATGCGCTCATCGCGACTTCGCTGCATGTGTTGCAACGCACATCCCGCGCGCGGCTGCCGGATCAGTTGAGCCCGTGGTTTGTCATCATCGGTTACAATCTTTTCTGCGTGCTTGCCGCGACCGGCTATCTGCTCGGTATCACGCAATCAAAGGAATATGCCGAGCCCGAATGGTATGCCGATATCTGGCTGGTGATCGTCTGGGTGGTTTATTTTCTGATCTATCTGCGCACGCTGCAGCGGCGCAAAGAGCCACATATCTATGTGGCCAACTGGTATTACATGGCCTTCATCCTCGTCGTGGCCGTGCTGCATATCGTCAATAATCTGGCGCTGCCCGTATCGTTCGGGAGCGCGAAAAGCTACTCGCTCTTCTCCGGTGTTCAGGATGCGATGACGCAGTGGTGGTACGGCCACAATGCCGTCGCCTTCTTTCTGACGGCGGGCTTTCTCGGCATGTTGTATTACTACCTGCCGAAGCGCGCGGAACGCCCGATCTTTTCCTACCGGCTCTCCATCATCAGCTTCTGGGGCATCACCTTCATGTATATGTGGGCGGGCTCCCACCATCTTCACTACACAGCCCTGCCCCAATGGGTGCAGACCCTTGGCATGACCTTCTCCGTCGTTTTGCTCGTGCCCTCCTGGGCCTCCGCAGGCAACGCACTCGCCACGCTGAACGGCGCGTGGCACAAGGTGCGCGACGATGCGACTCTCCGCTTCATGATGGTGGCCGCCGTGTTTTACGGCATCTCCACCTTCGAGGGTTCCTTCATGGCAATCCGCGCCGTGAACTCACTCTCCCACTACACAGACTGGACAGTCGGCCATGTCCATGCGGGTGCGCTTGGTTGGGTGGCAATGATCACCTTCGGTTCCCTCTATGCGCTTGTGCCCTGGATGTGGAAACAGGAGCGCATGTATTCCGCAAAGCTCGTCGAAGTACATTTCTGGCTCGCGCTTGCCGGAACGCTTGTCTATGTCATCGCCATGTGGAACTCGGGCATCATTCAGGGCCTGATGTGGCGTACCTATAATGATAGCGGGACGCTCGCCTATTCCTTTATCGAAAGCCTTGTGGCGATGCATCCCTATTACATCGCGCGGACGGTAGGCGGGCTCTTCTTCCTCATTGGCGCGGTGGTGGCTGCATACAATATCGGCATGACGATCCGTATGGCGCGCCAAACGCGCGGTGCGGCTTTGCCCGGCACTGACGTGCCGTCCCGCTCTGCCCTTCAGGCGGGAGAATGATCCATGGCTGAATTCTTTCATCGAAAGCTTGAGCGCAATGCCATCGGCTTCGTGATCGCCATTATTCTTGTCGCGTCGATTGGCGGCCTCGTCGAAATCTCTCCGCTCTTCACCATTGATGAGACAGTGGAGGAAGCGCCTGACATGCGGGTCTATACGCCACTCGAACTGGCGGGGCGGAACATCTATATCCGCGAAGGTTGCTATGCCTGCCATAGCCAGATGATCCGCACACTGCGCGATGAGGTTGAGCGCTACGGCCCCTACTCGCTTGCGGTTGAATCCCGCTATGACCGCCCGATGCTTTGGGGTTCCAAGCGAACTGGCCCGGACCTCGCCCGGCTTGGCGGCAAATACTCCGATCAATGGCATGTCGCCCATCTTATCAACCCGCGTGATGTGGTGCCGGAATCTGTGATGCCGCGCTATGGCTGGTTGCAGCGCAATGAGCTGAGTGCATCTGATCTCGGCAAACATCTCGTGGCACAGCGCGCCCTTGGCGTGCCTTACACGGAAGAGATGATCGAGCAGGCCGTGAGAGATGCCTATGGCCAGTCGAACCCCGATAGCGACTTTGCGACAGGCGTGGCCGAGCGCTACGGCGAAGCAACCAATATTCGTGCCTTTGATGGCGACCCGAAC
>JBAYOU010000153.1:0-4850 GCA_041678065.1 Parvibaculum sp.
CACATGCAGGTTCTTGATTTCGAGCATCTGAACTTCTTTCACTGAACTTCGATCTGGCGGCCTTAGCCGACGCTTCCTTCGAGACTGATACTGACGAGTTTCTGCGCCTCGACGGCAAACTCCATCGGCAGTTGCTGCAACACATCCCGGCAAAAACCGTTCACGATGAGCGCCACCGCCTCTTCCTCGCCAATCCCACGCTGCCTGCAATAGAAAAGCTGGTCGTCACTGATCTTCGACGTCGTTGCTTCATGCTCCAGAATGGCGGTCGGGTTTTTCGTTTCTATATAGGGCACGGTGTGCGCCGCGCAGTCATGGCCAATAAGCAGGCTGTCGCATTGCGTGAAGTTGCGCACATTCTCCGCCTTGCGGTGAACACTCACCAACCCGCGATAAGTATTGGAGGACTTCCCCGCCGAAATACCCTTGGAGATGATCCGGCTCGTCGTGTTGCGGCCAAGATGGATCATCTTGGTACCGCTATCGACCTGTTGATGACCGTTCGAAATCGCGATGGAGTAGAACTCGCCAACCGAATTGTCGCCGCGCAGGATGCAGCTTGGATATTTCCACGTGATCGCAGAGCCGGTTTCGACCTGCGTCCAGGAAATCTTCGAGTTTGTGCCGCGGCAATCGCCACGCTTTGTCACAAAATTATAAACGCCACCATTGCCATCTTCGTCGCCGGGGAACCAGTTCTGAACAGTGGAATATTTAATCTCCGCATCATCCATGACGACGAGTTCAACCACGGCTGCGTGGAGCTGGTTCTCATCGCGCTGAGGGGCAGTGCACCCTTCGAGATAGCTCACATAGGAGCCCTTCTCGGCGATAATCAATGTGCGCTCGAACTGGCCCGTCTGCGCTTCGTTGATGCGGAAGTAAGTCGAAAGCTCCATCGGGCAGCGAACACCCTCCGGGATATAGACGAACGACCCTTCCGAAAAGACGGCGGAGTTCAGCGTCGCGTAGAAATTATCCGTAGTCGGCACAACCGTACCCAGGTATTTTCGCACGAGATCAGGATGGTTCTTCACCGCCTCAGACATGGGGCAGAAAATCACGCCGACTTCGGCAAGCTTTTCCTTGAAGGTCGTGACGACGGACACACTGTCGAACACAGCATCTACCGCCACGCCCGCAAGCATCTTCTGCTCAGTGAGCGGAATACCGAGCTTCTCGTAAGTCTCAAGCAACCTCGGGTCTACTTCATCGAGGCTCTTGAGACCAACTTTCTGCTTCGGTGCCGAATAGTAGTAGGCATCCTGAAAGTCGATAGGCGGATAGGAGACCTTTGCCCATGTCGGCTCTGTCATGGTGAGCCAGCGGCGGAAGGCGTTCAGACGCCATTCCAGCAGCCATTCGGGTTCATCCTTTTTCGCGGAGATGAAACGAACCGTATCCTCCGTTAGACCCAGCGGTGCCTTTTCGGATTCAATGTCCGTGAAGAAGCCATATTTGTACTTCTCCACTTCACTGACGGTTTCGATTGTCTCCCGTACGGCAGCCATATCAACTCTCCACAGATGCGAACCGCTGCGACAGCGCGCCCGCATTTTCACTCATATTCATTTCAGTTCCGATGCCCGCTTTCGCGCGTGCCCGCTCATAGGCGCGCAACCAGCCTTTTACGAAGGCATCAACATCTTCGGACCTGCTCGTCCATCCAAGGCTGACACGAACTGCCCCCTTCGCCATTTCCGGAGGCAAACCCATTGCGTCCAGCACACGCGGACGCCCGACTTTACCTGAGGAGCAGGCGGCACCTGCGCTCACCGCTATGCCGTCGAGATCAAGCGCCATGAGCAGCGTTTCAGCATCAAGCCCAGGTGCTGTGATGTAACTCGTATTGGGCAGGCGCTCCGCGCCACTGCCGAGGAAGATCGCGTCGGGTGCATGGGCCGCAATCTTCTCTTCCATCTCATTACGGAGGTGGCGAAGCGTGGCAAAACTTTCAAGCTCTTCAAGCGCCACGTGGGCAGCCGCACCGAAGCCCGCAATGCCCGCCACGTTCTCGCTACCTGCACGGCGGCGTGCTTCCTGACCGCCGCCAACAGCGAGTGCTGCGAAAGGCAGGCCCTCGCGCATGATGAGCGCACCCACGCCCATTGGCGCGCCGATCTTGTGCCCGCCCAATATCATCATATCCGCCTTGAGCGCTGCGAAATCGAGCGGCATCTTGCCCGCTGCCTGCACGGCGTCACAGATGAAAAGCGCGTCTTCCTTATGCGCAATCTCGACCGCCTCTGCCGTGGGCTGAATGACACCCGTTTCATTATTGGCAAGCATCAGCGCGACAAGTGCCTTGCCGGGCCTTGCTGCGAGAAGCGTGCGCAAGGCGGCGAGATCAGCGCGGCCTTCACTATCCACCGGCAGAATGTCGAGTGGCAGGCCTGTTGCCGCAGCAGAAGCCAACACTGCGTCATGCTCCACGGCGGAAACAATCAGCCGCGTCACG
Organism: Parvibaculum sp.; assembly: GCA_041678065.1. Taxonomy (GTDB): domain Bacteria; phylum Pseudomonadota; class Alphaproteobacteria; order Parvibaculales; family Parvibaculaceae; genus Parvibaculum. The sequence goes on from JBAYOU010000153.1 coordinate 2,459, forward strand.
CCCTGTGCCGTGCCTGCCGCGTGGAAGGCTGCCCGCGCTGCTTCCGTGCCTCCGCTGGTGAAGATCACTTCGGCCGGCTTCGCGCCTGCAAGATGCGCAACCTCTGCCCGCGCCTTTTCGATGATGGCGCGCGCAGTCCTGCCCTCGGCATGAACCGAAGAGGGATTGCCCGGAACCTCCATCGCAGCCAAAGCCGCCGCCCGCGCTTCGGGGCGCAGCGTCGTGGTCGCGTTGTGGTCCATATAGACGCGCTTCGCCGTCATCTTCCCAATACCTGCTTTCCTGTGCTTGCTTTCCCGCGCGGAGGTCAGTCCGCTGCGATGGCCGGAGCCTTGCGGCCCGTATCGAAAGCCTCGCGCCCGGCAACGCGGCCGTTGATGACATCGCCAAGCGAAACCGAACCGAGATAAAGTTGAATGTGATGGCTGAGCCCTTCCCACAGGTCATGTGTGATGCAGCGGCCAGAAGACGGCAGGCAGCCTTTGGGCGATCCGAGTTCGCAGCGTGTCGCCTTGATGGGTTCGTCAACGGAGAGGATCACGTCGGAGATGCGGATTTCATCCGCCTGCCGCGAGAGCAGGTAGCCGCCACCCGGGCCGCGCACACTCTTTACCAGATTACCGCGCCGGAGCTTTGCAAAAAGCTGCTCAAGATAAGACAGCGAGATTTCCTGTCGTTCGGCGATTTCGGCTAGCGCCACAGGATTGCCGCTGGAATGGCGCGCCAGATCGGCCATAGCCATCACGGCATAGCGCCCTTTCGTGGTGAGCTTCACGGGCCAACTCCTCCTTGGACAAGGCGAAGCGGCCAAAAGCTTGCACAACCAGCCGTCGCCTGTGTTAAGAACGTGCGCCCCGCCGCCAATCGCCGCTATTTGCCCTTTCGGGGTGAAAAATGGCCTGAGGCGCTCAAGGGCTCTCGCTGGAGGACGTAAAATCTCCGAGCGCGGTAGTCAACTACTTAACATCTATTGGCGGATTTTCCAGAGGAATCAGCAGATTTTGGCCAGAAATTACCCGATATGCAGGGTAGGAGACCGCCATCATCCGCGAATCCGCATGAATGAGACAGACCCGAGACATGCCTGAAGTCATTTTCAACGGTCCGGCCGGCCGTATCGAAGGCCGCTATCACCACACAAAGGCGCCGAATGCGCCCGTGGCGCTGGTTCTTCATCCGCATCCGCAGTTTGGCGGGACGATGAACAATCCCGTCACCTATGCGCTGTTCCAGGCCTTTGTGCAGCGCGGCTTCTCGGTGCTTCGGTTTAATTTCCGGGGCGTTGGCCGCAGTCAGGGCGGTTTCGATGCGGGCATTGGCGAGCTTTCAGATGCCGCTGCGGCGCTGGACTGGCTCCAGTCGCAGAACCCGGACGCGTCGCAATGCTGGATCGGCGGCTTCTCCTTTGGCGCATGGATCGCCATGCAGGTGCTGATGCGCCGTCCCGAGATCGAAGGTTTCATCTCGGTCGCGCCGCCCGCCAATATGTACGACTTCTCCTTCCTCGCGCCCTGCCCCTCCTCCGGCATTATCGTCAATGGCGGGATCGATCAGGTCGCGCCGCAGGCGGATGTGCTGAAGCTCGTTGAGCGGCTGAAGACGCAGAAGGGCATCACCATCGAACATGCGACGGTGGACGGCGCCAACCACTTCTTCGAGAACAAGCTGGAGCCGCTGATGAACACGGTCGGAGCTTATCTCGACAAACGCCTTGCCGCTGCGCCTGAAAAGGGTTGAGACACGGGAGTTGGTCGGGTTCGGTCTGATTGAGGCGTGATTAGAGCCAGCGCCCATCTCCCACAACCGTCATGACCCGGCTTGCCGGGGCATGACGGCGCGAGGGGTTGCACGCACCCGCTCCAGCAACCTTTCCCCCTCGCATCATGCCGGCTATTCTCACCCCTCTAAACAAAAGTCACGGGATGGAAGCCATGAGCGACGCTGTCGGACCCGGCGATCTCGTTCTTTGCGTCAATGCCGCGCCGAACCATGTGACGGGCAGGCCCGTACCCCTGCAAGCGGGCGAAACCTATGTCGTCTTCGCGGTGATGGAATTTGCCTGTCCCTGCGGTCGCTCCGACGCACTGCTCGATATCGGCGTGGACTTCGCCTGGTGCCAATCCCGCTTCCGCCTCCTGCCCAAACCGAAAATGGAACAGAAGCCCCGCTCCGTTGCGAAGCCGAAAGAAACGGAAAAGGTTTGAGGGAGTAGTTGGCGGTTCTCATCACGAGCGGAACAGATCGGAGAGATCGAACAGATCTATCCCTCCAACATTTTCCCTGCCCGGTGGAGCCTTCCGCCCGGCATTGGCTCGGGCACGCCTGTCGTACCGGGCAGGCTGAGCGGCAGGCCGCGTAGCGAGCGGACGGCGAGATAGGCGAAGGCTTCGGC
>JBAYOU010000154.1:0-4799 GCA_041678065.1 Parvibaculum sp.
CCGGCACTTTGATCGCGTTCGCGTACCATTCGGTATAAGGCGTCATCGCAACAGCGCGATCGTAATCCTTCTTGAATGCATCAGAGATGCTGCCGAGGCGAGAGGCAAACGCTGGAATTGCCCAAATCCCCCAATGAATAAAGATGCCAAACTTTGCATCGTCGTACCATTGCGGCGTTGGGCGTGCGTTCAAGGAAGCAAGATTACCTTCATACTGCATTACGCTTCCTCAGCTCGCTGTTTCTCTGGCTTGAAAGACATCTGCACGCTCATCTCGGCTGACTCTCAGTTTGTCTTACGCACGGCATGCGAGATTTGGGCGCGTTTCGGGATTGCCTCCCAGTCCCACGCAATACCAAGACCGGGTTCCACAGGAGCGATTGCCTCACCGTTCTCAATGCGCAGAGTGCTGGTGGTGATCTCATCAAGCTGCGGGATGTACTCAACCCATCGTCCATTGGGGACGGCACAGGCGAGTGAGACATGTAGCTCCATCAAAAAATGTGGCGCGACGGCGACATTGAATGCCTCGGCGAGATGAGCTGTCTTGAGCCACGGAGTGATACCGCCGATGCGTGCGCAATCGACTTGCACGACCGAACAGGCGCGCTGTTGAAGGTATTCACGGAAATGCCGCACACTATAGATCGACTCTCCAACAGCCACAGGAATTGAGGTGGACGCGGTGAGACGGGTGTGCCCATCGAGGTCGTCGGCCGGAAGTGGCTCTTCCATCCATGCGATATCGAAGGGAAGCAGCGCCTGCGCACGGCGCAGAGCTTCATCCACGGCGAAGACCTGATTGCAGTCTGTCATGAGTTCGATGCTGTCGCCCAGCGCGTTGCGAACGGCACCGACACGGCGAACGTCTTCTGTCACGCCGGGTTTGCCAATCTTCATCTTGACGCCACGAAAGCCTTCGGCGCGAGCGCGTTCGGCATCCGCCACCAGTTCTTGCTGCGAGAGGTGCAGCCAGCCTCCTTCCGTTGTGTAGGCGGGGATACGCGATCTTGCGCCACCCGCCAGCAAATAAAGGGGCAGGTTCGACTTCAGCGCACGGAGATCCCAGAGTGCGGTGTCGATGGCAGCCAGCGCCAGAGAGGTGATCGCACCGACTGTCGTCGCATGCGTATGAAATTTGAGGTCGCGCCAGATCGCCTCTATTTCCTCGGCTTCGCGACCGATGAGGGTCGGCAACAGGTGATCGGCCAGCAGGGCGATGACAGAAGAACCGCCCGTTCCGATCGTATAACTGTAACCGGTACCGACGGCTCCATCGGCATCGTGCAGGCGGACGATGATCGTTTCCTGACATACGAATTTCTGGATCGCGTCGAAGCGCGTGACCTTCGGTGCGAGGGGAACAAGGACGACTTCCGCGTTGTCAATGCGTGCCACTGCGTCGCCCCGTCATCCAGAGGATACTTTTAATACACCTCTCTCCCCCCGCTGAATGGCGAAGACTGCCAGACAGCGCTCCGCTGAGGCCCATGTCTGACAACTCCCCCGCAGACGGACCGCGCACACTAAACGGCACCATTCTTCGTCCTCCCTGTGTTTTATATACACACCATTATTTCACAAGTAAATCACCTTGTATGACGGCTCGCACCTGCAGAGACGACTTGCCGGAATTGGGATGGTGGGGTCAGGCCGCGCAGAGCTTCGCGAAACTTTCGCCGAAGAGCGCGGACTGCGTGTCGCGGTGATCGCCAGGAGAAACCGGTAGTAAGCTTCGACCTCGAAGCGCGCCATTACGAACGAGGGACTTCAGTCACGGTACCTGTGCCGGAGTTGCTGCCCGCGCCATCCACCGCAGCGGCACTCACCATGATGCCGCTTGCGTGGGCCGCTTTCATGCGGACCGATGCGATACGGAGTAATCTGATGATGTATCAGTTGCCGCTCGAACTGCGGAAAACTCAGGGCTGCCTTGCTTGGGCGGAAGATGTCATTGAGATGGGCGCGTCACCGGGACCGGACCCTCGAAATCTTCTACGAAGTCTTCAAGCAGCTACGATTTCTTCGGTCTTGGCGTCCGCTTTTGAAGGTAGCTATCGTCGGCAAGATCAGCTTCTGCTCAAACCACCAACACAACCGCGCCCTGCTGCGAGAGATCGAGGAGCGAAAAGCTACCGCCTGATCCGTCTCGTCTTACCCGCCCACCAGCGCGTATTCGCTGAAATCGGGATGGCGCATTTGCCACCAGTATTTGGCAGTAAAGCTGGACCAGTTGTTTGTCACCTTGCCGTCCGCCGTCTTGTACCAGCTTGAGCAACCTGCCGCCCAGACGGTTTTCTCCATGTCCCGTTGCAGCTCGCGGTTGAAGCTTTCCATCGCGGCGGGCTTCACATCCATGTAGCGCAAGCGGCTGCTCGCCAGTGCTTCGATGCATTGGCCCACATAATTCACCTGACACTCGATCATGAAAATTATCGAGTTATGGCCGAGATTGGTGTTCGGGCCATAGAGCATGAAGAAGTTCGGAAAGCCCGCAACCGTCACACCGCGATGCGCCGCTGCACCGCGTGCCCACACGGCGTTAAGGTCAGCATTGCTTCGCCCGGAAATCTCCATCGGCGCGAGGAAGTCGGTCGATTCAAAGCCTGTCGCATAGATGATGACATCGACCGGATGCGACACCCCATCTTCGGTAATGATCGCGTCTTCCGTCACCCGTGCGATATGGCTCGTCTCGACCGAAACATTGTCCCGCGCAAGTGCGGGATACCAATCATTCGTCAGCAGAATGCGCTTGCAGCCTGCCGGATAGTCCGGTGTCAGCTTCGCGCGAAGCTCCGGGTCTTTGATGTGTGTCTCGATTTCCTTGAGCGCCGCCTTTTCAAACAGCTTGCCGAAGAAGCTGCCTTGCACAAAGGCGAGATAGTTCCGCTCCAGCAGCAGCCAGGTCCACCAGCGTTGCAGGCGCGCCAACGCGGGTACGGCGCGGTAGAGTTTTTTCTCCCACGCACGGAAGGGGCGATCCGGCTTCGGCACGCACCAGTTCGGCGTGCGCTGGAAAATGGTGAGGTAGCCCACTTGGGGCGCGATCTCCGGCACGAACTGGATGGCGCTCGCGCCATTGCCGATTACGCCGACACGCTTGCCGGAGAGATCAACATCATGGTTCCAGCGCGCGGAATGAAACGCTGTCCCCTTGAAACTATCCAGCCCTTCGATCTTCGGATAGGCGGGGCGGTTTAGCTGACCAACGCCGGACACAAGTACCTGCGCGCTGAACGCTGCGCCATCAGCGGCGCGGATATGCCAAAGCCCTTCTGCCTCGTCAAAATGCGCTTCCACGATTTCTGTGTTGAACCGTATATGTGGCAGCAGGCCATATTTGCGCGCGACGCCTTCGAAATAGGCGACGATCTCCGGCTGCGGCGCAAACTTCCGGCTCCAGTTCGGGTTCGGCTCGAAAGAGTAGGAATAGAGCATGGAGGGTACGTCGCAGCCCGAACCTGGATAGGTGTTGTCCCGCCAGGTTCCGCCGACGCTGCCCGCCTTCTCGTAGATGGTGAACGGAATGCCCGCTTTTTTCAGGCGGATCGCCATGGCGAGGCCCGCCGCACCCGCGCCCAGAATGGCAACATGAATGGGGCGTGATTTGACTTCCGTTCCCTCGACGAGGGACCTCATGCTTTCTCCCACGGGGCTTCTCCCTGCATCTCATTCACAAGGCATTCTACCCCTGCGCAGCGGTACTTGCAGCAAGCCGGGCAGCGTTAGGGTGTGTGCCCTATTTTTACAGCAGAAAGGCCACAGATTCAAACGGAGGCGCGCACCCAAACATGGTGGAGGGACCACGCAGGCCCCTCCTCTGTCGTTTTATCAGAAGCGGTAACCGACACCGAAGCCTACAAGCCAGGGGTCGAGATCGACATCCGCCGTGACGGCGCCGCCATTGATGGACACATCCGTGGAGAGGAAAATCTTCTTCACGTCGAAGTTCACATACCAGTTATCGGCGACTGCATAGTCCACACCCGCCTGCAGCGCATAGCCGAAGCCGTCATCATAATCGATGCTCGCAAAGGCGCCGGGTTTTGCATCATAGAAGAAGGTGTAGTTCAGGCCCGCACCGACATAGGGGCTGAGACGCTCTTTCGGCATGAAGTGATATTGCAGCGTCACCGTGGGCGGCAGCAGCTTCACACTGCCAAGCGATGCGCCGGTCGGTTTATGCGACACGTCATGCTTTGTCGTGCCCGCGATCAGTTCCACTGCAATGGTGTCGGTGATGAAATAGGTGAAGTCGAGTTCCGGCACCGCATCGCTTGAAACATTCACGTCGCCGCCAATGCTGGTGGAAGCACTCTCATCGGGGATCGCCCAAAGGGCGCGGGCACGCACCATAAAGTCGCCCGCTGATTTGCCCGCAAATTCTGCATGGGCGGGGACTGCCGCCGCCATCGCAGCCGCCATGGCTGCCGCACCGAGAGCCAGTTGCCGATTGAATGTCATATTGTTCTTACTCCGGTTCTTTGCGCCGCCTGTTGCGGCGGCGTCTTGTCCGGGGAGTATCTCTCGAATAACCACAATTTAAGAGTGGTCATTCGGTCGCAGGCCCTGCGCAAAATGTCGCGGAGCCCTCCGTCAACGGAGGTTTTTTCAGCGGTCCGCGCTTTCCAGTATGTGCATATAGCTGCGCACCTGCTGCACGAAGTGGACCGCCTGCCCTCCCCGCGCGCGGCCATGCTTCAGCCCGTCTGCATAAGCGGCATTGTTGAGAAGCGGCAGCACGCGGCGAAGATCAATCCAGCTATCCCGGTCGCGCCCGAGGCGCGCCGCGAGCG
>JBAYOU010000155.1:0-4796 GCA_041678065.1 Parvibaculum sp.
CGGCGTTCTGCGACGAGGCGGGGCTTCAATATGTGCCAGAGGCGAAGGGTGACATCTGCATCTTCCGCGCCGTAAGCGGTCGCGCGATCAATCGGCACCTGATCGAAAGTGATCTGCGCCTTACCCTTGCCGGCAACGTCTGCAAAGGAAATCGTCTTATGGCCGAGATGACGTTCGGCAAGTTCGTCCATGCCATGCCCATGCTTGCCGCCATCTAGCGCATAGGACATGAGCATTGTGTCGTCGATATTATTAAGATCAATCCCGTGCTGGGCGAGCACGAGCATGTCGAATTTCAGGTTCTGGCCGATCTTGAGGATGGACCGGTCTTCCAATAGCGGCTTCAGAACGGCGAGCGCCTGCTTTAGCGGAATCTGCGCCTGGCCTTGGGCATTGGCGAAATCGAGCCCGCCGCCAGCGCCATGCTGCAAGGGGATGTAGCAGGCTTCGCCCGGCACCAGCGCCATGGAGATGCCGACGAGACGCGCCTGCATGGCATTGAGTGAATCCGTCTCTGTATCGACCGCGACAAAGCCATTCTCATAGGCGCGCGCAACCCAGATTTCGAGATCGGTGAGCGTGGTGACGGCGGTGTATGCCGACGTTGCAAAATCAAGGTCGAGCCCTTTGATTGTTGCGCCGGGCATACCGCCCCGCGCAGTGCGGCGGACAGACTGCTTCTCCGCCTCATCCTCTTTTGTCTCTTCCGCACCTTCCGCTTGCGGGGGATGGGCACCGGTGGCGCTGATTGCCTCCACATCAATGTTGTAGCGCTCGCCGACGCGGCGCGTCAGCGTGGTGAACTCCATATCCTTCAGAAAGCCAATCAGCATTTCGGGATCAGGGTCGCGCATGACCATGCTGCCCGGATCTTCATCGAGCGGAACATGGGCATCGAGTTGCACGAGACGCTTTGAAATGCGCGCGAGATCGGCAAAGGCGATCAGGTTTTCACGGCGCTTGTTCTGTTTGATCTCGGATGCGCGCGAGAGCAGCGTTTCGAGATCGCCATATTCCAGAATGAGCTGTGCGGCCGTCTTTATACCAATGCCGGGGACGCCCGGCACATTATCCGTGCTGTCACCCGCAAGTGCCTGCACATCAACGACCTTTTCGGGCGGTACACCAAACTTCTCGACCACTTCCAGTTCGGTGATGGTCTTGAGCTTCATCGTGTCGAGCATGTCGACAAGACCATTCACGAGTTGCATCAGATCCTTGTCGGAGGAAACAATGGTGACGCGCGCGCCAACCTCATGCGCCATGCGGGCATAGGTGGCGATAATGTCGTCCGCCTCGAAGCCTGCCTTTTCGATGCAGGGCACACCAAAGGCGCGGGTGGCATCGCGCACCAACGAGAATTGCGGCACGAGGTCTTCCGGCGGTTCGGACCGATTGGCCTTGTATTCAGGGTAGATGTCGTTGCGAAATGTCTTGGAGCCCGCATCGAAAATCACGGCGAGATGGGTCGGCTCGAACTCATCCTTCGTGTCTTCGATGAGCTTGTAAAGCATGTTGCAGAAGCCGGAGACGGCGCCAACAGGCAACCCGTCTGACTTGCGTGTCAGGGGTGGCAATGCGTGATAGGCACGAAAAATATAGCTGGAACCATCCACCAAAAAGAGGTGGTCGCCCTTTTTGAGCGGCTCGGCCGCGCTGCTTTTCGTCACCTCAGCCTCAATCTGCGTCTTGCCGCTTGCCACGCCTCGCCTTTCCTATCTCCCGGGGGTCTTCTATAGTGCCTCGCCTCGCGCAGCCGCACTATAGCGCGTGCTTCGCGTTGCCGGAAACGTCCCGGCACCCTCCGCGCCCCATGCCATAGAGGAAGCGTGTTTCATGGCCCATACGTTTGCCGGTGAGGAAAACAGATTCAAAACGCCCGTGCCGGAAGAACCGGCGCCGAGCGTAGAGGGCGACTATGCCATCAGCGCAAGACAGCTACGGAAAGTTTATAAGGCGAGCGGCAACCAGCCCGCAAAAGAGGCGCTGAAGGGGATCGACCTTGCAATCCCGCGCGGTTCGATTTTCGCCCTGCTCGGGCCGAACGGTGCCGGGAAATCGACCTTCATCAATATTCTGGCGGGGCTCGTGCTCAAGACCTCCGGCTCGGCATCAATCTGGGGCTTTGATATCGACGTCAATCCCCGGCAGGCACGCGCCTCGATTGGTGTGGTGCCGCAGGAACTGAATATCGACCCCTTCTTCACGCCTGCCGAAGTGATGGAAATGCAGGCAGGGCTTTATGGTGTGCCGAAGGCCGAACGGCGCACAATGGAAATCCTGAAAGCGATGGGGCTCGATGACAAGGCTGATGCCTATGCCCGCACGCTTTCAGGCGGGATGAGGCGGCGGCTCCTTGTTGCCAAGGCGATGGTTCACAATCCGCCCGTGCTCATTCTCGATGAGCCGACAGCGGGCGTTGACATCGAGTTGCGTCGCCAGCTCTGGGACTATGTGAAAAGCCTGCATGAGCGCGGCACGACCATAGTGCTCACGACGCATTATCTCGAAGAAGCCGAAGCGCTTTGCGATACGATTGCGATCATCGACAAGGGACAGGTTGTTGCCTGCGAGGGCAAAGAGACGCTTCTTTCGCGCATCAGCGAGAAGAAGCTGATCGTGCGGGCGACCGCGCCAATAACGCAGCTTCCGACCAGTCTTGAGGACTTGAAGGCGGAGCTGCGTGCGGATGGCACGCTTTCCGTGCTTTACAATCCTGCGGAGACAAGCGCGATGGTCATTCTCGGCGCGCTTTCTGCGGACGGGATGGAGATTGCGGATATCTCCACCGTTGAATCCGATCTTGAGGATGTGTTCCTGCAGCTCACATCGAGCGAGGCGCAGAACGGCTAGGCGGAAGCGCGCTTTACAAGCTCGCCCATCACCATGTCAACCTCGCCGCCTGCGCGGGTGATCGGCATGAGGACCGCTTCAACCTCTGTCACGGGCTGGCCGGCTGCGAAGGACGCATGCCCGTAAAGGCGTAAAGGGCGGCGAAGCTGGCAGACAATGCCGAACAGCTTGCCAATGGCAGCGCCTGTCTTGCCCGAGAATTCGTCTGCGAGGGACTGTCCGGTAAAATCACGCTCGAAAAGACTATTGAGCGCCGTTCCCATAAGCCGCACGTTGAAATCGCTGACGGAAAGGGCGGGCGGTATGGCGTCGATCAGGAAGAGCGTCGGCAGGTGACTTACGATCTCGCCGGGGCTTACATCCGTGCGCGCGGGATAGGGCCGCCCTGCCCTTTTGCTTTCCCAGTAAGCCAGCAGCTCCCTGAGCCGACTGTCCTGAAAAGACAGGAGCGGATCAATAAAGAGATCAAGGGGCGCAAGCCGCAGCGGCTCAGACATGACACACAACTCTCATGCCTTGCCCGGCAAGGCACTGATTTTCCGGAGCACCCTCCTATATGCCAAATTGAAACAATCGCCAAGCTATGGGCGGCGCCGGGACCATCTGTGCGTTCAAAAAATACGGCCCTTCCGGCATGACACCGGAAGGGCCGCTTTGGAGGAGGGCCTCGCTCAGAAAGCGTAGGACGCGGTGAGGCTGACGAAATCCTTGTCGTAGGAGCCGTTGCGGTATTTCGCGTCGAAATTGGCCGTGTAGTCGAGCGACACGCGATAAGTATCGAGATAGCTCGCAGCAACACCCAGCGTGACCGCTTTCTTGCCCTCGATGAAGCCGGGCCCGATGGGGCCAGCGGAATAGCCGCTGACATCATGGCTCCATGTGATGGAGGGGCTTAGCGTATAGGGCGTGCCGAAGGCGTTATTGTATTCCATCTGGGCAAGCAGTCTGTAACCCCAGGAGAAGCTGGATGCATAGACGGGGTTGATTGTGCAGCCGCCGAGGCGGATGCAGTTGTCGCCAAAGGTGGCGGCTGTGCCCGGGCTCACATGAGTTTCGCCTGAGCGGGGGATTGCATAGCGATTGCCCTTGGCATCCGGCAGATACTGGAAGCCGACATTCGCAACCAGAATGAGCATGTTGCCATCAAGGAAGTTCACGATCGGGTCAGACGGCGTGAGCGTGCTCAGCGTATAGATCTGACCATGCAGAGCATCTGTCCGGCGGAAGCCTTGAATGATGGAACCGGGTGCCGCGGCAGGTCCGGTGTAGTACGCAGCTTCTCCGGGGCCGGGTGTGTAGCCGAAATTGGTGATATCGGCACCGAGAATCTCATTGCTGTCGAGCTGGAACGGCATGTTCGGGAAATAGGCAAGCTCACCCGAAAGCGCCGTCGCGTCACCGATGATCGGAATGGTGGTGTTGAAGCTCCAGCCGATCATGTCGATGTCTTCGACGAACTGAACGATGAGATTCTTGTTGTTGCCCGCAGCATCCGCAAAGATGCCCTGTCCGACCGAAACGGGACGGCCTGCATCATCGGTGAGACCCGGAGCTGCCGAGGTACAGCCGGGGCTTGAAAGCGAGCCGGGGACATTCGGATTGCAGAGAAGCTGCAGCACGGGCGTCGTCCCTGTCGGGATGGATGCAGTGGTGGTGCCGATGGGCAACTTGCTGTGGAAGTTCATGTAGTAGAATGAAAGTTCCGTACCTTGATTGAGCCAGTCAGCATAATAGCGAAGCGCGAAGCCGAACTGGCCGGAATCACGCGCCTGCTGGTCCGGTCCACGGCGGACAAAGGCTGTGGGCGTATAGGTCGTGCCATTGCCGAAATTATAGACTTCGCCACCTGACAGCACATAACGACAGCCAGCCGATGCAGCGTCGGATGGTGCATAGAAGCTGCCACATGCGGGAAGTACAGAGCGTTCCCACTCAAAAATATA
>JBAYOU010000156.1:0-4793 GCA_041678065.1 Parvibaculum sp.
CTTCTCGAATGTCATCGTCTTCTCTTTCAGGGGCGGGCCGAATTCCGCAAGTATAAGGAGGTAAGCATATGGACGGCGAGAAGCAAGCCAAGGCTGAGGGCGAGTTTGTCTTCCTTTATTCGACATTCGGGTCGGAAGAGGAGGCAGGCCGCGTGGCTGAGGTGCTCGTCCATGAGCGGCTGGCAGCCTGTGTGAACATCCATCCTGCCATGCGCTCCGTTTACGAATGGAAGGGAAAGGTGGAGGTGACCGGGGAAGCGGCAGCCTTCATCAAGACGCGGGCGGCGCTTTTACCGGCGGCGATGGAGCGGCTTCGGGCGCTTCATTCCTATGAGGTCCCGGCCATGCTGGTGCTGCCGATTGCAGGCGGGAACGAAGATTATCTGGAGTGGGCGCGAGGGCAGTTGCGGCAGGCGTGAGTTTTGATTAACCGCCCGTGAGGGACATGTGGCGGGCGATGGCAGGACGGTTATGCTGCCGGTCGATGATGAAATCATGGCCTTTCGGCTTGCGGCCGATGGCTTCGTCAATCGCGGTGCCGAGAAGCGCGTCATCCTTGCTGGCGCGAAGGGGCGCGCGGAGATCTGCGGCATCCTCCTGACCGAGACACATATAGAGTGTGCCTGTGCAGGTGAGGCGGATGCGGTTGCAGCTTTCACAGAAATTATGCGTCAGCGGCGTGATGAAACCGAGCTTGCCGCCTGTTTCCTTCACATGGACGTAACGCGCGGGGCCGCCCGTGCGCATATCCAGCTCTTCAAGCGACCAACGGGTTGCGAGGGCACGGCGAACATCCGAGAGCGGCAGATATTGCGCTATGCGGTCGCCTTCAATATCGCCCATGGGCATGGTTTCGATGAGCGTGATGTCATGCCCCTCACCATGCGCCCATTCAATGAGAGCCGGGATTTCTGCTTCATTCATGCCTTTGAGCGCGACGGTGTTGATCTTGATGCGCAGCCCGGCGCGCTTCGCGGTGCCGATTCCTTCGAGCACTTGCGGGAGACGGCCCCAACGGCTGATCTGCTGAAAGAGATCGAGATTCAGCGTATCCAAAGACACATTCACGCGGCGGATGCCTGCCGCGAAAAGCTCATCCGCATAGCGCGCAAGCTGGCTGCCATTGGTGGTGAGGGTCAATTCGTCGAGCGCGCCTGTATCAAGATGGCGGCCAAGGGCGCGGATGAGTGTCATCACATCGCGGCGCATCAGCGGTTCGCCGCCGGTCAGCCGGATTTTCCGTACACCTTTCCGTACAAAGGCGGAGCAGAGACGATCCAGTTCCTCCAGTGTGAGAAGGTCAGCCTTCGGCAGAAAGGTCATGTGCTCCGACATACAATAGACACACCGGAAATCGCAGCGATCTGTCACCGACACGCGGAGATAGGTCACCGCGCGCCCGAAAGGATCGATCATCCCCGGCGCAGCGCCTGCCTCTGCAATGGGCGTTTCCATGTCCATGAAGCGACTATAGCATTCGGGTGGCGGGATTTCGTCCCCTTGGGGGGTGGGGTTTTGCATGGGCGCGGCGCGGGTTAGCCTCTCGCCAAGAAAAAGGGGGGGTCATGGCCGACTATATTCTCGCAATCGATCAGGGCACGACGAGCACCAGGGCGCTTCTGTTTGACCGCGCAGGCTCGCCCATGCGCGTGCGGCAGAAGGAACTGCGCCAGATTTTTCCTCAGGATGGCTGGGTGGAACATGATGCGGCGGAAATCTGGGCGGCGACGCTGGAGGTTTGTCGCGGCGTGCTGACCAGCGGCACGACGGCGCGGAGCATCGCCGCTATCGGCATCACCAATCAGCGTGAGACGACTGTGCTCTGGGACCGGGTGACCGGCGAGCCGGTTCACAACGCCATTGTCTGGCAGGACAGGCGCACGGCGGATTATTGCGCCGAGCTAAAGGCGCAAGGCAAGGAATCCCTGGTGCAGGCAAAGACCGGACTGCTGCTTGATCCTTATTTTTCGGGCACGAAACTTCGCTGGCTGCTCGACAATGTGGAAGGAGCGCGGGAGCGGGCGGAAAAGGGAGAGCTTTGTTTCGGCACGGTGGATTCCTGGCTCATCTACAAGCTCACCGGCGGCAAGCGTCATGTGACGGATGCGACGAATGCCTCGCGCACGCTTCTCTTCAATATCGACAGGAATGAATGGGATGGCGAGCTGCTGTCGATGTTCGGCATTCCGCGTGCCGTACTGCCGGAAGTTCTCGATTGCTGCGCTGATTTCGGTGCCACGGAAACGAGTCTTCTTGGCGAAGAGATAAGGATTGCAGGCGTTGCTGGTGACCAGCAGGCGGCGACGGTGGGGCAGGCCTGTTTCGAGCCGGGGCTTATGAAATCAACTTACGGCACTGGCTGCTTTGCTGTGCTCAACACAGGCACGAAGCGCGTTGGAAGCCGCAACCGTTTGCTCGGCACGATCGCCTATCGCATTGGCGGCGAGACGACCTATGCGCTGGAAGGTTCGATCTTCATGGCGGGCGCCATTGTGCAATGGCTACGCGACGAGATGAAGCTCATCAGTTCATCCACCGAAAGTGAGAGGATGGCGCTGGAGGCAAACCCCAACTCGCAGGCCGTGCTCGTACCTGCATTCACGGGGTTGGGGGCGCCTTACTGGGAGCCGACAGCGCGCGCGGCACTTTTTGGCATGACGCGGGATACGGGCGCGAAGGAGATCGTGCGCGCGGCGCTTGAGAGCGTCTCCTATCAGACGCGCGATCTGATGGATGCGATGGGCGCTGACATGAAGATGGCAGGGCTCGCCAGCCCGCAGGCGCTTCGTGTGGATGGTGGCATGGTAGCGAATAACTGGTTCGCGCAGAACCTTGCCGATATTCTGGGGCGGCCGGTTGAAAGGCCGGAAATCACCGAGACGACGGCGTTGGGTGCCGCTTATCTTGCCGGGATGCAGATCGGCTTCTATGGCGACCGGGCGGATGTAGCGGCACATTGGCGCTGCGAGCGTGCTTTCTCACCTGTAATGACGGAGGGCGAACGCGCCGAACGTTATGAGCGGTGGCGTGGCTATGTGCAGAGGGTGATCGGTTAG
Source organism: Parvibaculum sp. (assembly GCA_041678065.1). Classification (GTDB taxonomy): domain Bacteria; phylum Pseudomonadota; class Alphaproteobacteria; order Parvibaculales; family Parvibaculaceae; genus Parvibaculum. The sequence goes on from JBAYOU010000156.1 coordinate 3,057, forward strand.
GTCGCATTTCTTCACAGATTTTTTCGCCAGCACCGCGCTATAATTTTCAGCAGCAACGACCCGGGAGGACGGCATGCCATCGGATGATCTCATTGAGAAGCTGAAGGCGGCGCTTGGTCCGCAAGCGGTGCTGAGGGGGGCAGAGGCGGCGGAAAAGGCAGTGGGTGGCTGGAGTGCGCTGGGCGTGCCGGCTGTGGTGCTGCGGCCTGCAAGCACAGAGGAAGTCTCTCTCGCGCTGAAGCTTTGCCATGCGGCGGGCGAGGCTGTGGTTCCTTGGGGCGGCAGGACGGGGCTTGTTGAAGGCGGTGAGGCTAGTGGCCATATCGCGCTATCGCTTGAGCGGATGAACCGGATCGAAGAGATCGACGAAGCGGGCTGCACAATGAGCGTGCAGGCTGGCTGCGTACTGCAAACCGTATGTGAGGTGGCGGAAGCGAAGGGGCTTATCTTTCCGCTTGATCTTGGTGCGCGCGGTTCTGCCACGATTGGCGGCAATATCTCCACCAATGCGGGCGGCAATCGCGTGATCCGCTATGGCATGATGCGCGATATGGTGCTTGGCCTTGAAGCGGTGCTTGCAGACGGCACGGTGATGAGTTCGATGAACCACCTCATCAAGAATAATGCCGGCTATGATCTGAAGCAGCTTTTTATCGGCTCGGAAGGCACGCTTGGCATTGTCACGCAGGCTGTGTTGCGCCTTTGGCCTAAGCCCCGCTCGCAGGATACGGGGTTTGTCGCGGTGGACAGCTTCGACCAGTTGCCGAAGTTCCTGCGCCATATGGAGCGCGCGCTTGGAGGCACGCTCTCGGCTTTTGAAGTGATGTGGGAAGATTTCTACAAGCTGGTGACGGGCGAACCTGCCAGAGGACGTCCCGTCATTCCGCATGGCCATCCCTTTTATGTGCTGGTCGAATCCATGGGCGGCGATCAGGCGGCAGACAGCGCACGTTTCGAAGCTGCCATGATGGAGGCGCTGGAGGCGGGCGAGATTTCTGATGCCGTGATCGCAAAGAACCAGGCCGAGCGTGATACTATGTGGGCGCTTCGTGATGATGTGGCGCAGGTCGTCCACACCTATCCGATGTTCACCTTTGATGTGAGCCTCGGCATCTCCGACATGGAGAGCTACATCGATGATGTGCGCGCGGGGCTGAAAGCAAAATGGCCCGAGAGTTCACTGATGGTGTTCGGCCATCTCGGAGACGGCAATCTGCACGTCATTCCGGGCCGCTTCCCTGATGCGGAAGCTGCAACAAGACGCGGCGTCGAAGCCGTGGTCTATGGCGAATTGCGCAAGCGTGGCGGCTCCGTTTCGGCGGAACACGGCATCGGGCTTGAGAAACGACCTTATCTCGGCTGGTCGCGCTCTGCGGAGGAGGTCGCGCTGATGCAGCTTCTCAAACGTACGCTTGATCCGAAGAATATTCTCAATCCGGGCAAGGTGCTGGAGCCGCTGCCGCAGACGGAAGCGGCGGAATAGGGGGCTTAGCCTCCATCGGGTTGCCGTCATGTCCAGCTTCATGTGGGGCATCCACGGCTTTCTTTCTCTCAAGACCGGCGCAAAGACGTGGATGACCCGGACAAGCCGGGCCATGACGGCAATTTATGTTTGAAGCGGGATTTAGTCCGCTGGTTTGCAGCGGAGACCTTCCCCGTGGCAGACTGGCGGGAATAAGAATCCGGTTTCAAAGAATAATCAGGAAGGTGAGCCCCATGTCGGTCGCGGAGAATTTC
>JBAYOU010000157.1:0-4780 GCA_041678065.1 Parvibaculum sp.
GCGACGGTGGGCACTTCATCGCTCCGGCGCGCGGCGCAGCTCAAGGCGCGGCGACCGGACCTCAATGTCGTTCCCTTTCGCGGCAATGTGGATACGCGGCTGAAGAAACTCGCGGATGGTGTGGCGGATGCGACGTTCCTCGCAATGGCGGGGCTCAATCGCATGGGGCTTGCAGATCGCGTGACCGCGCCGATCTCGCCGGAGGAAATGCTGCCTGCCGTGGCGCAGGGTGCGATCGGCATTGAACGGCGGATGAGAGATGAGGAGATGGATGGCATATTATCGATCATCCATCATGCGGAAACCGGCCTTCGCGTGAGTGCGGAGCGGGCATTACTTGCCGTGCTTGATGGGTCTTGCCGCACACCCATTGCCGCACTTGCCGACATTACAGGCGACCGGATGCGGCTGCGCGGCATGGTGCTGACGCCGGATGGCTCGGAAGTGATCGAGACAGAGCGTGAAGGGCTTGCCAGTGATGCAGCACTTCTTGGTGCGGATGCGGGCGAGGAACTGAAGTCGCGCGCGGGACCGCATTTTTTCTCGGGGGTCTAAGCGCCGATGCGCCTGCTTCTGACGCGACCGGTCAGAGAGAGCGAGGCATTGGCCGCACTGCTTCAGGCGCGCGGACATGAAGTGCTGGTCACGCCGCTTCTGTCCATCCATCGTCGCGAAGATGCAGAACTGCCGAAGCGCGACTGGCAGGCCTTGCTCGTCACAAGTGCGAATGGCGCGCGCGCGCTCGGGCGGCTTGCGGATGAGGCACTGAAATCTGTTCCAGTTGTGGCTGTCGGTGAGGCGAGTGCCGAGGCCGCACGCGCGCAGGGCTTTATGGATGTGAAAGCAGCGGGCGGCGATGTTCATTCGCTTGCTGCGCTTGCTGCCGATGTTCTTGATCCCGCAAAAGGCCCGCTTCTTCATGCGGCAGGCAGCGTGCTTGCGGGCGACCTCAAGGGGATGCTTGAGGCGCGCGGCTTCGATGTGGATCGCGTGGTGCTTTATGATGCGCAGAAGGCGGAAGGCTTCACGCCGCAAGCCCGCGAGGCGCTCACAAGCGGCGTGCTTGATGGCGTGCTCTTCTATTCACCCCGCACGGCGCGGCATTTCGCAATGCTTGTGAAGGCGGAAGGCGTGAGCGGCGGGCTTTCTGGCACGACTGCCTATTGTCTGTCTGCCGCTATCGCAGCCGAGATTGATATGCTTGGCTTTTCCGCGATCCACATTGCTGCCGAGCCGTCCCAGGATGCGCTACTTGCGCTTATTTCCGCCTGATTTCTTGGCGAAGCTGCAGCAAACCCGCCATATCCCGCCCGGAACTTCCTTCTGACCTTTGTGCATCCAAGCCTTTATAGTGATGCCAGTTGCTGATGATCCCCTGAAGAAGGCCTCGCCATGAGTGATTCAGATAAAGAAAAAGCGCCGACGCCTGAAGCTGGTGGTGCTGACGATGGCGTGCCAAAGGCCGAATATCTGAAGCCGGAGGCGGGTGCGCGTGACAGCCGCCCGAAAACGCCGAAAGAGCCGCGTGTGCTTGAAGGAAAGGCCGAAGAAGTGTCCGAAGAAAAATCCGGCAAGGCAGAAGCATCCGCCCCGAAGACTGCCACGCAAGAGCGCAAGGGCGGTGTCGGTTCGGCGGTTCTCGCAGGCGGCATTGCAGGGCTTGGCGGTGCGGCGATTGCCGCTGCGGTGATCTGGTCTGGCGTGTTGCCGATTGGCACGCGTGAAGGCGAGGGGCTTGCGGCGCTCTCGGCGCGGATTGATGCGCTCGAAACATCCCATGATGAGGCATCCTCCTCGCTCGCGCAGCGCATTGACAGGCTTGCAACGCGGATCGACGGGGCGGAGCGCGACATTCAGATGGTCGCCGAAGCGCCGGGCAGTGCCGCGGAAAATGCCGCGCGCTTTGAGGCGCTGGATGGCGAGGTGCAGACGCTCAAAAGCGCGCTGGGCGATACACGCGATATGGCGCGTGATCTTCGCGAGGCGCTTTCCGCTCTTGAAGACCGGATGCCGCCTGAAGGGATCGGCTCGCGTGTCGAAAGCATTGATGCGCTGGTGAAGGCGCTTGATCTCCGGCTTGCGTCGCTACTTCCCGATATTGAAAAAATGGAAGCGCGTGTCGCGGCGCTGGAAGAAGAAGCGGAAGATCCTGATGCAGCAGCGCGTGCGGCGCTTGGCCTTGCGCTCGCCAATCTCGCGCGGGCGGCGGAAAGCGCGGGCTCTTTCGAGACGGAGCTTGGCGTGGTGCGCCGCTTTCTGCCGGATGAGCCCGAGCTTGCCGCTTTGAACGAGAGTGCAAAGTCCGGCGTGCCGACGCGTGCGGCGCTTGAGGCGCGCTTCCCGTCTCTCGCGCAATCTGTTTTCGATGCGGAACGCCGCGCAACGGAAGACGGGCTCTGGTCGCGCTTCGTTTCCAATGCGAAGTCGCTGGTGACGATACGGCGCACGGGCGAAATCTCCGGCGAAACAAGCGAGGCGATTGTTGCGCGCATGGAAGAGCGCCTGAAGGCGCATGATCTTGGTGGCGCGGTGGCGGAAGCCGAAACGCTTTCAGGCCCGGCGGCGGAAGCAGCAAGCGGGTGGATTGCAGATGCAAGGGCGCGGCTCGAAACCGACAGGCTGGTGCGTGAGTTGAGCGCCCGGCTCGCGGGCGAGCTTGCCGGAATGAGAGGCTGACGCTCATGCTGCGCGCGCTTTACACCTTCATCATCGTCGCCCTTCTTTGCGGCATCGCAATCTGGCTTGCTGACAATCCGGGCGAACTCGTCATGCATTGGCGGGGCTATGAAATCCGCACCAGCTTCGTTATCGGCGTTGCGGCGATGGCGCTTGCGGCCTTTCTTGTGCTGCTTGCCTATCGCATTGCGGTGAGCTTCATCGAAACACCGGCCAGCGTGTCGCGCTTTTTGGAAAAGCGCCGCCAGCAGAAGGGCTTTCTCGCTCTCTCGCGCGGCATGGTGGCTGTGGCGGCGGGCGATGCGGCGGAGGCAAAGCGCCATGCCGTACAGGCACACAAGCTGCTTGATGCACCGCCGCTGACACTGCTTCTTGCCGCGCAGGCAGCGCAGCTTGAAGGGGATGAGGCGCGCGCGACCGGCTATTTCGAAGAAATGCTTGCAGCGCCGGAGACGGAGTTTCTCGGGCTTCGCGGCCTTTTCATTCAGGCGCGCCGTGCGGGGGACCGCGAAAAGGCGCTCGGCTATGCGCGCCGTGCCTTCACGCTTCGCCCGCAGACGCCCTGGGCGGCGCAGGCCGTGTTCGAGATCGAAGCAGCGGGCGAAGACTGGGACGGGGCGCTTGCAACACTTGATCGCACCGTTTCGGCAAAGCTCATCGCACGGGACGAAGCGCGCCGCCGCCGCGCCGTGCTTCTCACCGCGCAGGCGATGACGGCGCTCGAAGCCGCACGCGCTCAGGCGCCGGAGGTGCGCGCGCCTGCGCTTGACAAGGCTTTGAAACTTGCGTCGGAAGCTGTGTCGCTGGAGCCGGACTTCGTGCCCGCCATTGCGCTTGCCGCGCGGCTTCATACGGAAACCGGCAAGCAGCGCAGGGCTGTGAAGCTCATCGAGGATGCGTGGGCAAGAGCGCCTCATCCTGATCTCGCCGATGTCTGGCTTGAGATGGGGGGGGATGAAACCGGCTATGACCGTGCCGAACGCGCAAAGGCGCTTGCGGCGCGCAACGCCGATCATCGTGAGAGCCGGATTCTCGAAGCGCGCGGTGCCATTGGCGCGCGGGACTGGAAGGGTGCCCGTGCCGCGCTTTCTGCCTATGCGGGGCCGACGGCGAGCGAAACGCCGACGCAGCGCATCTGTGAGTTGATGGCCGAGATCGAAGAGGGCGAGTTTGGCGACAGGAGTGCCGCGCGGAGCTGGCTCACCCGGGCGCTTCATGCGCCGGAAGACCCGCAATGGAGCGGGGCAGGCTATCGCGCCCATCGTTGGTCACCCATCAATCCGGTAACGGGCGAGTTTGATGCACTGAAATGGACGGCACCCGACACGGTGTCTGATCGCCTGCCCGTGGCAACGGAAAGCGCGAGCGAAGAAGCGCCCGCCCCTGCGCCAGAAGTGCTCCCCGAAAAAGAGATTCTCGAGACGGTCGAAATCGACAATGAGGTTCTTGCGTTCAATCCGCCTCTGCCGGATGATCCGGGAACGGATGATGAGGCAGAAGCAGGCGCCCGGAGGCGCGGCGGGTAAGGGGAACGCACATGATAAAACGGCTTCTGGTGGGCACGCTGACACTGATCGTGCTCGCGCTTGCCGTTATCTTCATCTCGGTGGTTCAGTTTGATGTGCCGCGCGAGCAACTTGTCGGTCGCTATGCCGGCGGGGCCTCACAATTTGTGACGCTTCCTTCTGGCGCGAGCGCCCATATTCGCGATGAGGGTCTTGCCACAGGGCCGGTGCTGGTACTCATTCACGGCTCCAATGCTTCGCTCCATACATGGGAACCATGGGTTGCAGAACTCGATGACAGCTATCGCCTCATCAGCATGGACCTGCCGGGCCACGGGCTGACGGGCCGTGTGCCGGGCGATGATTATTCGCGGGCCGGCATGGCGGCGTTTGTCGTCGAGGTGATGGATATGCTCCGCGTGGAACGCTTTGCCGTTGCGGGCAATTCCATGGGCGGCGGCGTGGCAGCGCAGCTGGCGCTGACGCAGCCTGAGCGTGTGAGCGCGCTCATTCTGGTGGATTCCGCAGGTATCCCCGTTGCGCGGGATGAAGATGATGTGCCGCTCGCCTTCCGCATCGCGCGCATGCCGGTTTTGAGC
>JBAYOU010000158.1:0-4772 GCA_041678065.1 Parvibaculum sp.
AGCGCCGGGCAGACCCGGAAACTCCACTGGCTTCAAATAGTTCATCGCCTGAATATGCGGGTCGTCCAGCGCCTGTTGCGGCGAATAGACCGGACCGGCCGGGATACGCGCCTTTTCGAGTTCCGCAAGCGCCTCAGCACTCGTGCGCTTTGCCGCCCAGCGCGCTGTGCGCTCCGACAGGATCTTGCCATTGTCGCCACGCGCCAGATCATCCTTGAAGCGGGGATCGGTGAGCCAGTGGTCTTCACCCATGAGCTTCGCCCAGCGCTTGAAGAGCGGCATGCCGATGACCTGAACGAGAATCCAGCCATCTTTCGTCTGCACAATGTCAGCCGGGCCTGCATAGGGCGAGCGATTGCCAATGGCGATGCGGTTCGTCTGACGAAGCTGCTGTTCGATCAGATGAAAATTGAAATAGGCAAGTGCGGTCGAAAGAAGCGAGCCTTCCACCACCTGCCCCTTGCCGGACTGCGCGCGCTCCATCAGCGCGGCAAGCGTGCCAAAGGCGGAGAGGGAGGCCGTGCCGAAATCAACCCAGGGCGCATAGCTCTTCATCGGTTCGTCAGGATGGCCTGTCAGATAGGCCGCACCCACCATGGATTGCGCCACGCCGTCAAAGCCCGTGCGCTCGCTATAAGGCCCGCCATGCCCGAAGGCTGAAACGGTGGTGAGGATGATGTCGGGCTTCGAGGCGGTAAGGCTTTCATAATCAAGGCCCATCGCCTTCAGCGTTGCGGGCGGCAGGTTCGCCACCACCACATCGGCGGTTGCGACAAGGCGACGGACGATGCTGCGGCCTGTTTCCGTCATCGGGTCAAGGGTGAGACCCTTCTTGTTGCGATTCATCTGAAGGAACATCGCCCCTTCGCCGCCTTCACCTGCGCCTGCATCCGGCACGATGGGCTGCACGAAGCGGTCCTCGCTTCCCTCGCGCCGTTCTATGCGGATCACCTCTGCGCCCATATCACCCAGCAGCGCGGCGCAATAGGGCCCGGCAATGTAGCGCCCGAAATCAAGAACCCGTACCCCGTCCAGAACAGCCTTCATCACTCCCCTCACGCTCTATTTCCAGTGACCGCGCCCTGTCCCGTAATGGCACAAACACGCAATGCCGCCGGACGATAGGCGGGATGGGTACTTGAAAAAGCCCATCCGGCCAAACTTTGCATTTTATTTAGGCTTGAACCCTAGGCTGTGCGCGCCCTTGGGGGAAGAGGATGCGCGCGGTTACGCGGTTCGGAGGAGAGGTGAACGGTTTGCAGAAGACGCTCGGGCCATTGGAACTCACCGAGGCGCCAATGTCTGAAGAAACACATTCCTATCGCTGGAACGGCGAATTCGTCGATACCCGGCTGGAGGACGCCTATCTGCGCGCGAGCTGGCCGGAAATCAGCTCTCGCTTCAACTCCGTACTTTTTGGCGTTTATGTCTTTGTAAGCTGGGCGATCTTCGACTTTCTCGCGCTGGGCTGGGGCTGGGCCTTCGTCGCCCTGACATTGGGGCGCTTTGCAGCGCTTGGTACCGCGCTGCTCGCCCTCAAGGTCTTCAATTCGCCGGACGACAAGCGCGGGTTTCTCGCCAGCGCGGCAATAACCCAGCTTCTCGTCTGCATCATCGCGCCAACATCGCTGATGCTGGGCGAGGTGAACTTCGCCGCTGCGCTTCTCAGCATCATTGTTATTCTCTTCGCTTTCTATATTGGCGTGCCGGTGAGGCTCGGGGCGAATCTCACTCTGTCGCTTGCGCTTTGTGCGGGCTTCGTACTTGTAACGCCAATGCTTGCAGTGGTGGATGGCTATACGCTGCTGCAGGTTTGTGCGTTGTTTGCGGTGGTGAATGCCATCGGCGTTGAAATGGTCCGTGCGGCAAACCGCCTGCGCCGCGACGGCTTCATGACGCTTATCCGGCAGAACGAACTTTACGAGCAGTGGAGAGCGGAAGTTGAAAGCCGCCGCGAGGCGGAAGCCAATATGCGTGAGACGGAGGAGAGCTTTCAGAGCATCTTCTATGCCGCTCCGCTGCCGATTGCGCTGGTCGATCCCGCGAAATTCGCCGTCATTCAGGCGAATGTCGCCGCACTCAATCTCTTCGGACTGACGGAGGAGGAAGCCGCGCGCACGGACACACGCGATCTCTTTCACGAAGATGATCTGCTGACGCGCATTGATACGCTTCTTGCGAGCAGTCGGAGAGGTATGCCGGTTGAGTTCCGCATGAAACGGCGGGACGGGAAACGCATCGACGCGCTTGTCACCGCAGCGACAGGGCATTTCCAAGGGCGACGTGTGTTGCTGATCGGTGTGCAGGACGTCACGGAAAAGCGCCGCGAGGCAGAAGCCTTGCGCGACGCGCGCGACCAGGCGACAGCGGCAAGCCGCTCGAAATCCGAGTTCCTCGCCAATATGAGCCATGAGCTTCGCACACCGCTCAACGCGATCATCGGCTTTTCAGAGGCGCTGGAGCGTGAATTGTTCGGACCCATCGGCAGCCCGCGTTACCGTGAGTATGCCGAGGACATTCGCGATAGCGGTGTTCATCTGCTTAGTCTCATCAACGATATTCTCGATCTCTCGAAGATTGAGGCAGGCCATTTCAAGCTCCATGAGGATGAGACAGAGCTTGACCGCATCATAGAGACGGCAACCCGCATCGTACGGCCCCGGGCCGCCCAGGCGAATGTCGCCCTGGAAGTCACGCTGCCAGAGCCGCCTGTGACGCTTGTTGCTGATGAGCGTGCGCTGAAGCAGGTGCTGATCAACCTCGTGTCAAATGCGGTGAAGTTCAGCCCCGATGGATCGCTTGTGCATGTGGATACGCATCTCGGACTGGAAACATTGCGCATCTCTGTCTCGGATCGCGGGGCAGGTATCCCGGCGGAAGATATTCCCCGCGCGCTCACGCCCTTTACCCAGCTTGATGGCTCACTCTCGCGCGCGCATGAAGGCACCGGCCTCGGCCTGCCGCTTGCGAAGCATCTGACGGAGCTGCATGGCGGCAATCTCACCATCGAAAGCGTGGTGGGCGAGGGAACAGTGGTCCATGTGGACCTGCCGCTCGACCGCATTGTCGGCCATGAGGTGAGAAAGGAGAAGGCGGCGTTCTAATGCGCTGCCTGCCGGGCGCCGGGGCGATAGCTCTCCTTCATATGGCCTTCGCGTTCCGCGCGGGTGAAGCGCACGGGCTTTGTTTCCATCGCAACAAAGAGCGGCGCCTGATCCTGATAATGGGGTGAAGTTGCGTCCATCGTCGCCGAGCCGAAGGGATGGATGCTCTCGGAACGGAGTTTTCCCGCACGATCCCATTCGACAAACATGATGAGCGTATCACCCGCCCGCGCGGTGAGCGTGCCATCTTCCTCCCGCGAACCATAAATCGCACGCACAATGTCGGGCCCGCCATCAACGGGCAGATCAACCGTGCCGCGCTGGAAGCGATTGACCTCGCCCCATTGGGGATCAAGGCGCCCGAAATGAGTCTCAAGGCGTGTCATCGCCTTGCGAAGCACCTCCAACAGATCAGGCGGCGTCTCACCGCGAATGCGCGCGCTGATGACCGGCTCTGCGGTGAGAATGGCCAGCGCCGCGCCACGGTTCGCGCTATCCGTCCGCCTGTCCCAATCCTGCAATATGGCCTGTGCCGCGCGCAGCTCTGCATCATCGTCCGCATCGGTAGCGAGAATTTCATTGATGAGCGCCACGACATCCGACGCCTCGCTATAGGTGAGATCATATTTGTAGTCGTGAAACTCTTCCCGCGTGATGGAATTGTCCGCGCCCCAAGTTTCTTCGATTCGCAGCGCGCGGTTCGTCATGTCGCTCTGGATGCCCATGCGCGCGGGGAAACTTTCGGGTTTCAGATTGTCATTCGCAGCGGCAGCACGGAAAGGCGTGTTGTTGGCGTTATAGACATAGCCGCCATTCGGATTAACGAGCATGGGGATCGTCTCGAATGGCATATAGCCCTGCCAGATCAGCGAGGAATCATCGCCCGGCAGAACATCTGCCCAGTTCGGCCCCTCCTTCCGGTCGGGGAATTGCGCATTATAGATATAGGCAATGTTCCCCTGACGGTCGGCATAGAGATAGTTGATGCTGGGCAGCGCCTGCAGCTTCATCGCCTCGATCCACTCGCCAAGGTTCTTCGCCTTGTCGAGCGCGAAATATTGTTCGACCTGCCTGATCTCGCCTAAGCCCGCATAGCGGACCGCAAAGGCGCCATTCTCTGTGCGGAGAACGGGGCCATGTGCGGAGCGCAACACCTCGCGTTCCACCGTCCACCAGAACGGCCCCCACAGATCGACGCGAATGGTAGCGGTGCTTTTTTCGAAATCGCGCCACTCCCCATCAAGCAGATATTGATCGGGATTGTCGGGGTGGAGTTCGAGCCGGTAAATGTCCACAAGGTCAGGCTCGTTCACGGTGTTCGCCCAGCCGAGATTGGCATTATGCCCATGCAGCATGAAGGGCGAGCCGGGGAAGAAACCGCCTGCCACATGCCAGCCTTCTCCGCTTTCCAGTACCGCTTCATACCAGGCCACAGGGCCGGTGAAAGGCTGATGCGAATTGACGAGAAGCCGCGTCGCGCCATCGGCAGAGCGGGCAGGGCTGACGGCAACGCCGTTTGAACCGATGGGCGCCTTGTCTTTCGCAGGCAGAAAAGCATCAACGCCTTCCTTGGAAAGGCCTTCGCTCTTGCCAATGCGTCCTTCAAAAACGGCGATCAAAGTCTTGTCGAGTCCGTAGAAGAAGGGCGACTTGAACATGAAACCCGCG
>JBAYOU010000159.1:0-4760 GCA_041678065.1 Parvibaculum sp.
CGGCGCCCTGGCTTGCGACCCTTCGTCGTTGGACCGGCCAGACGGATAAGCCGTTCGTGCCCAGCGTGGCGCAGACCGTTGCGGCGATGGATGCTGCCAATGTCGATATCTCGCTGATTGCGGCGTGGTACGGACCGCAAGGCGCGCTTATCAGCAATGAGGAAGTCGCCGCGCAGATTGATGAAGCTCCTGATCGCCTTCGCGGGCTTGCGAGTGCGGATATTCGCAAGCCTGCGGAAGCGGTGCGGGAGATAAGGCGCTGGGTGGATGGAGAACGCTTTGTCGGCGTTCGCGTCGTTCCGTGGCTGTGGGATCTGCCTATGAATGACCGGCGTTATTACCCGATCTACGCAACCTGTGTGGAGCTTGGTGTGCCGCTCTGCACGCAGATCGGACATACAGGCCCGCTCATGCGCTCCGAAACGGGTCGTCTCATTCCCTATCTTGAAGATGTGATGCTGGACTTCCCGGAGTTGACGGTTGTGGGTGGCCATGTCGGATTCCCGTGGATTGATGAACTCACCACCATGACGATCAAGTTCGACAATTTCTTTGTCGATACATCCGCTTATGCGGTGCATCGGCTGCCGCTTGCTTTTGTTGATTACATGAAGGGGGTTGGGGCGGGTCGCGTCATGTTCGGCACAAACTGGCCGATGCTTTCACCGAAGAAATGCCTCGCGGGCCTCGCCTCACTGGGGTTCGATGATGCGCAGGAGGAAGCATTTCTGGGCGGCACGGCGCGGCGCGTTTTCCATCTCTGAAAATGAAAACGGCGCGGGATTGCTCCCGCGCCGTCCGTCCCCTCAGGCAGCGCCCGAGCAGATGGCTCTCGTCAGCTTTCGCGGACTTCGAGCCCCATATCGCGCACCTTGCGGTAAAGCGTAGAACGGCCAATACCGAGGCGGCGGGCCACTTCCGTCATGTGGCCCTTATACTTATCGATCGCGAGGCGGATCATTTCCTGCTCGATCTCTTCGAGCTTGCGCATATTGCCCGCTTCATCGGTGATCGGAATACCATCCGAGAAATTGGAGCGCGCGAAATCCGCAAGCGTGTGTGTCTGTGGCTGCATGGGCTGCGTAATGGCAGTAGCAGCGGGCGCCGAATAGGCCGGCTGGGCGGCCTCTGCATATCCATCAACGAGTGTCGCGATCTGCGGGAAATCCGAAATCTGTAGCATCTCGCCGTCGCAAAGCACGATGGCGCGGAAGATCGTGTTTTCAAGCTGACGCACATTGCCTGGCCATTCATAGGCGCAGAGCATGTTGAGCGCGTCACGCGCGATGCCGACAACGGGCTTTCCTTCTTCCGCCGCAAGACGACGGACGAAGTGCGCGACGAGTTCGGGAATGTCATCCCGGCGCTCGCGCAGCGGCGGCACATGGATCGGGAAGACATTGAGACGGTAATAAAGATCTTCGCGGAAGCGGCCTTCCTTCACCATCTGAAGCATGTCGCGGTTCGTCGCCGAGATCAGGCGGATATCAACCTTGACCGGCTTTTTCGAGCCGACCGGGTCCACTTCGCCTTCCTGAAGCGCGCGAAGGAGCTTCACCTGAATGTCGAGCGGCAATTCGCCGATCTCATCAAGGAAAAGCGTGCCGCCACTTGCTTCCTGAAACTTGCCCGTGTGCTTTTCCGAAGCGCCGGTGAAGGCACCTTTCTCATGGCCGAAAAGGATGCTTTCGACGAGATTTTCCGGAATGGCACCGCAGTTCACGGTGACAAAAGGTTTGCCTGAGCGTTCGCTCTCGCCCTGAATGGCCGCCGCGATCACTTCCTTGCCGACGCCCGACTCACCTTCAATGAGGATCGGGATGTTTGACTGTGCAGCGCGTTTGCCAAGGCGGATCACCTGTTCCATCGCGCGACTCGGCGCGATGATGTCGGCGAAAGTGAGCTGGCCGCGCTGGCGCTTCTGAAGCCGTGTAAGTTCGCCTGTCAGCGCATTGACCTTGAGCGCATTGCGAATCGAAACATGGAGACGTTCCGGGCTGACCGGCTTCACCACGAAGTCGGACGCGCCTTCGCGCATTACATTCACCACCGTTTCAATGCCGCCATGGGCGGTGAGCACGATGATCGGAAGTGTCGGCTTTTGCGGATGGACGCGCTTCAGCACTTCCATGCCGTCAATGCCGGGCATGACAAGGTCGAGGACGACGAGGGAGATTTCGGCACCGCTCGGGCCTTCGAGATAGGAAAGGGCGGCCTCACCGCTTTCTACAGGGATTGCGCGGTAGCCGTCGCGATTGACGACCTCCTCCAGAATCCGCCGCTGGGCGGGGTCATCATCCACAATCAGAATGGCCTGGGTCATAATTACTTATCCTCGGTGCATCGTGCCGGGGGCGGGAAGCGCAACGAGGGCCTCCTGCATATTGTTTGGCCCAATATGGGGCGCATTGGTAAAAGGCGCCTTAATCCTCGGCCCGATAATTTCCGATCAGTGGCACAAGCTGGCACAGTCAGGGGAAATCGGCTGCGGTAGCCATACGGCAGCCAAAAAATGCTGCTTTCATCATCTTGCCATGTGCAACCCGGATAATCCGGGTACGTTTAAACTGTGGCAAAAGCAGGATTTGGCCGTAAAAGATAGATTCCGACCGGCAACAGTGTTGCCGACATGTGACGCCTCGGTAGGAACTTGCCCCACTCCGGCAATACAGGTTGAAGATTTTGCCGGTTCCATGCGATGAAATTGAGCTTATGAGGGCTTACCGGTGGGGTCCGGGCCACCCGTCGTAATGTCGGGGGGCGAAGCGAAATAACGACGGAGATTGGGATGAAAATGATATCCCGGCTTATAGCGTTGGGTTCTTTCCTTGTGCTGGCTGGTTGCGGCACCTGGACGGCGGAATCGTACCTGCATCAGGACATTCAGGGTGATTCCTTCAACGCGTGCCTGGCTCGCGAATATCAGGACAGGGCGACTTCGGAAGCCTATGTCGACTGCAACTGGGTCGATACGGCTGCGATCGTCGAGAAGGGCCGCGCTGCGGCTGCCGGCGAGACCGTGCTCCCCTACGATCCCTCCACGAAGGGAGTTCTTGCGAGCGATCTGCCCGAACTGCAGGACGCCCGCTCCAAGCTGATGTCAGCGCTCGACAATGGCGGCCGCACGGATCGCGGTTGCGCCTGCGCCAAGGCACAGCGTTACTATGATGGCTGGGTCGAACAGGCGAGCGACAACAAGCTCGGCGTGAACGGCTCCTATTTCGGTGGTGAAGGCGGTCCGGTGCAGCCGGAGCGCGTTGAAGCTGAAAAGGCCGCGTTCTACGAAGCTCTCGCCACCTGCGCCGAAGCGCCGGTTGCTGCGGGCCCGTGGACCATCTATTTCGGTTTCGACAAGTACAACCTGACCCCTGAAGCCCAGTCGGTGATCGACCAGATCGTCGCTGAAACTTCCGGTGCGCTCTCCGTTGTTGGTCACACCGACACCTCGGGCAGCAACGCCTATAACCAGGCTCTCGGCCAGCGCCGTGCTAACTCCGTTGCCAATGCGCTCACCGCGCAGGGCAAGGAACTCTGCGCCGCCGTGTCACGTGGTGAGACGGAGCTTGCAGTGCAGACCGGTGACGGTGTGCGCGAGCCGCTCAACCGTCGCGCGGTTGTTGCCGGCTGCTGATTTCAGCAACCGAGTAATGAAGATCAGGGCCTCTGCCTCGGCAGAGGCCCTTTTCTTTTGTGCGGGTCATTCCGCCCTCCCTTTCCCTTGAGCGGTTGAATGAGGCACCCAGCCGGGCAATATAAGTCTCGTCCTGTCCTTCCCGGAGTTTGCCCTGATGTCGCTTCTTCTCCTTTCTCGCCGTCACCTGTCACCCGTCGAGCCGGCTGTGGCGCAGAAGGAGGAATTGGGAAATCTTCCCGTCTGGGATCTCTCGGATCTCTATCCGGCGATGGATGCGCCCGAAGTCGCAGCGGATCTCGCCTGGGCAGCGAAGCAAGCCGAGGAGCTGAAAGCCCGTTTCAAGGACCGAATCGCTGAGATCGCAGCCACGCCGGAGGGCGGGGCAAAGCTCGCCGAGGCTATCCGCGCAAGCGAGAAAATCGAGGATCGGCTTGGCCGCCTCATTTCCTATGCGGGGCTCCTTTACGCGCAGGACAATACAAACCCGGCTAACGGCAAGTTCTATGGCGACATTCAGGGGCGAATAACGGCGATTTCGACCGATCTCCTCTTTCTCACGCTGGAACTTAATCGGATTGAGGATGATGTTCTTGCGCGGGCACTCGAGACTCCCGAGCTTGCGCATTATGCCCCGTGGCTGCGCGATCTGCGCGCCATGCGCCCCTATCAGCTTTCAGACGAGGTGGAGACGCTGCTTCATGAGAAGAGTGTCACCGGCCATGCAGCATGGAACCGTCTCTTCGATGAAACCATGGCGCGCCTTACATTTGATGTAGGCGGCGACACACTCACGCTGGAGGCGGCGCTTAACCGCCTCTCGGAAAAGGATCGTCTGAAGCGCGAAGAGGCTGCGCATGCACTTGCAAAGACTTTCCGGCAGAACCTGCCGCTCTTCACACTCGTTACCAATACGCTCGCCAAGGACAAGGAGATCGAGGATCGCAAGCGCGGCTTCACCGATATTGCGCAGTCGCGCCATATCGCAAATCGGGTGGAGCCGGAAGTTGTCGAGGCGCTGGCAAGTTCGGTGCAGCGCGCCTATCCGCATCTCTCGCACCGCTATTACGCGATGAAGGCGAAGTGGCTCGGCCTTGAGCGACTTGAATATTGGGACCGCAACGCGCCG
>JBAYOU010000160.1:0-4738 GCA_041678065.1 Parvibaculum sp.
CATCGCTCGCCGTATAGGAGACATTGCAGGCTTCCGCCTCTTCGCGATAAGCAGCGCTCAGATCACGGCGAATATCCGTGCCTTCATAGTCAAGCTTCGGATCATTCACTTCCACCATTTTCAGAAAGCGGGTAATCCTCTCCCGCATCTCCACAAAGGAAGCCTTCAGCCGCGCGTCGCGCGAGGGCGTTGAATAGGTTTCCCAGTCGCCATTCGTGCCATAGATGTTATTTGGGAGGCGCGCTGGCTGTGCTCGCTTGTTGATGTCCGCCTTCACGGCAACATCGATTGCCTGCGCGCGATAACGGAGATCGTCACAAAGCTCGCGCACCATCAGCCGTGTTTCAAGGATCGGATCATAATCAACCTCCCCCTTGGCGAGCGCGGCGCGTACATAATCGTAATAATCAAACGCCTCGCCGTTGTGAACAAAGCGAGCCGCCTGCCACTGCGCCGCGCGCGGCATCTCCGTGCCGAAAAACTGTTCGTCTGACCAGTCCGCAATCTCGCTGTCACGCGCGAGAACCACGCGCCCGCCATGCCATGTGCCATCCGCTCCTTGCGTCGCGCCGACAAGTTTCATCGGCCGCCAGTTCTTAAAGCCTGCCCCCATTGGCGGAGAAGCACGCACAAAGCGTTTGCCATAGGAACCGCGCGTCAGCGTGTTGTCGGGATGCGTGTCAATGAAGCGGATGCGACCATCCTCATCAACGCTATAGACCACGGCCACATGACCATTCGGATCATAGATCACCGTGCCGGGGCGGATGGAGCCACGATCAATCTTCACCGGGTAGAAATCGAAAAGCTCACCCCGTGCCACATCAGGCGCGACGCGATACATCGCGCTCGACACCACATTGTTGATCGCGTTGAGCACGCTGCGCGCATTGGAGAAAGCGCCCGGTACTGCCGGAACAACATCGACGCGCTTGTAAGCATAATTGCCATATCGCGAATAACGCAGATCATTCGAGCGACCAACCGGCGCGACGCCACTCACATAGGAAAACGGCAGACCATTCTTCCATGCGAAATAGGCGCGGAGCGCATAAGGCAGATCCGCACAATCGGCATAAAAGAACATGCCCTTCGGGTCGGAGGCGCGATAGATATTCCATGGCCCTTTGAGACATTCGTCAAAGGTGCGGCAGTTGCTCTCGCCAATGGCCGTGACGAATTCGCCAAAGGCACGCTCATCGCTCGCCGTCCATTCGGTGCGGGTCACACGCCAGCGAAAGCCCTCAGGCACCGGCATAGCGGCAGCGCCGGACGCCTCTACCCCGCTCACCACGGGTGCCATTTCCGCACCGGGGACATAGCGCGTATCGGCTGATGCCCCACTCACCGCGCAAGCAAAAAATACTGCCGCCACACCACCGAGAATACCCCAACGCGCCATTGCCAAACCTCCGCTCTAACGCGCATGAGTTAACCATAAGCGTGCGAGAGCCGCACTCTGCTACAATTTTATGATTGACTTAATTAAGTTATTTAGAAAATAATGAGCCATGGAAAGCTTCACCGCCCTCGCCGACCCGACAAGACGGCAAATCGTCGAAATGCTCGCGTCAGGCGAACGCCCAGCAGGCGAGATCGCGCGTCGCTTCGAGATGAGCGCACCGGCCATCTCGCAGCATTTGAAAGTGCTGCGGGAGGCGCGCCTCGTCCGCGTGCGGGTGGATGCGCAGCGGCGCATCTATTCGCTGGATGCCGAGGGTTTTGCGGAAGCGGAGAACTGGTTCGCCACGATCCGCCGCTTCTGGGGGCCGAAGCTCGATGCGCTGGAAAGCGCCCTGAACGCAGCAGCCGAGAGGGACCGTGAAAATGAGCGATGACAAAGCCTGGGGCGAACTGATCGACAGCAGCACCGTCCGTTTCGAGCGCCTGCTGCCCGGCCCTATCGAGCGCGTCTGGTCTTACCTCACCGATGCTGAGCTGCGCGGCACATGGTTTGCCGCCGGGCCGATGGACCCGCGCGTCGGCGGCGCCATGAACATCGTCTTCGACAATAACAATCTCGGGCCGAACCCCGCCCCACCGCCAGAACGCTTCAAGCAATATGGCGGCCCCTTCGACAGCAAGCATGTGGTGACGATCTACGAACCGCCACACCGCCTCGGCTTCACATGGGATGATGACATGAGCCCTGAGGGCTGTGTCGTCGAGATCGAGCTTGTGAAGGAAGGCGAAAAAGTGCGCCTCACCCTCACCCACCGCCGCCTCTCTGGCATGGATGCCGCGATCGACGTTTCAGGCGGCTGGCACACGCATCTCAAGTTGCTCACCGAACAACTGGAGGGCAACCCGACGACATCCTTCTGGGCCGCCTTTGATGGCGTCGAAGAAGAATATCGTCGGCGTTACACAAGCGTCTGAAAGCGGCCAATCACTTCAAGTCAGGCGGCGTTGCTTCCTCTGCGAGCGAAGCGATGACCTCGGAAAGCGCCATCGTCTTCTGGTCCTGCGAGCCGAGACGGCGCACGGAGAGCGTGTTCTCCTCCGCCTCGCGCTTGCCCGCAACGAGGATCGCCGGCACCTTGCCGACGGAATGCTCGCGTACCTTGTAGTTGATCTTCTCATTGCGAAGATCAAGCTCCACGCGAAGCCCCGCGGCGCGCAACTCCTCGGCCACCTTCTGCGCATAGTCATCCGCATCGGAGGTGATCGTTGCAACCACCGCCTGCACCGGCGCGAGCCAGAGCGGGAAGCGGCCTTCATAATGCTCGATCAGAATGCCGATGAAACGCTCAAGCGACCCAAGGATCGCGCGATGCAGCATGACCGGGCGATGCTTCTGCCCGTCCTCGCCGATATAGCTCGCATCAAGCCGCTCCGGCAGGTTGAAGTCGAGCTGCAATGTGCCGAGCTGCCATGAGCGGCCAATCGCATCCTTCAGATGAAACTCAAGCTTCGGGCCGTAGAAAGCACCCTCGCCCGGCGCAAGCGTATATTCACGCCCGAGATCATCGAGCGCTTCTTCCAGCGCCTTCTCTGCCCTGTCCCAGGTTTCGTCCGAGCCGACGCGCTGCTCCGGGCGAAGCGCAAGCCGTACCTTGAGACCGGTGAAGCCCATATCGTCATAGACGCTTTCAAGCAGTGAGACGAAGGCCGACGTCTCGCCCTTGATCTGATCTTCCGTGCAGAAGATATGCGCATCATCCTGCGTCATCTGTCGCACGCGCATCAGCCCATGCAGCGCGCCATGCGGTTCGTTTCGGTGGCAGCAGCCAAATTCCGCCATGCGCAGCGGCAGATCGCGGTAGGACTTTACGCCCTGACGGAAAATTTGCACATGCGCCGGGCAGTTCATCGGCTTGATCGCCATGAGCTTCGCCTTGCCGGAAAGCACAGGCCCGTCTTCATCCGTACCGGGCACCTCATCAGGCACCACGAACATGTTTTCGCGATATTTGCCCCAATGGCCGGACTGCTCCCAGAACTTCGCATCGAGAAGCTGCGGCGTGCGCACTTCCACATAGCCGGAGGCATCAATCCGCCTGCGGACATATTGCTCAAGCGCCTGCCAGATGCGCCAGCCCTTCGGATGCCAGAAAACGGAACCCTGCGCCTCTTCCTGAAGGTGGAAAAGGTCCATCTCACGGGCGATCTTGCGGTGGTCGCGGCGCTCTGCCTCCTCCACCATCGTCAGATAGGCCTTGAGGTCGGCTTCCGTCGCCCAGCAAGTGCCATAGATACGCTGAAGCATCTCGTTGCGGCTGTCGCCGCGCCAGTAAGCACCGGCAAGCTTTGTCAGCTTGAAAGCCTTGCCGAGCTTGCCCGTGGAGGGAAGATGGGGACCACGGCAAAGGTCGAGCCAGTCGCCCTGCCGATAGACCGAGACTTCCTCTCCCGCCGGAATGCTCTCGATGATCTCGGCCTTGTAGTGCTCGCCGATCTTCTTGAAATAGGCGATGGCCTCGTCGCGGCTCCACACCTCGCGGGAAATCGCCTCGTTGCGATCCACGATCTCGCGCATCTTCGCTTCGATCTTTTCGAGGTCTTCCGCCTTGAAAGGCTCTTCACGGGCAAAGTCGTAATAGAAGCCGTTCTCGATCACCGGCCCGATCGTCACCTGCGTGCCGGGGAAAAGCTCCTGCACGGCTTCCGCCATCACATGCGCGCAGTCATGGCGAAGGATTTCAAGCCCGTCATCCGTCTGCGGTGTGACGATCTCCACAATCGCGTCCCGGTCGATGAGTGTGGAGAGGTCTTTCATCTTGCCGTCGATCTTGATCGCCAGTGCTTTCTTGGCGAGAGACTTCGCAATGCTTTCGGCAAAGGCAAATCCGTCTATCGGGCCTTCCACCTGGCGAACGGAACCGTCGGGCAGTTTCAGATTGATCATTTTCTCTTCTCTCAATGCGTTCCGTGCGTATGCGCCTTGTGGTCCGGCATCCGCCAGCGGCCATGACGCCAGGGCGCCCAGAAGGGCTGCGGTTCAAGCGTTTCCGGCACCGGATCGAAGCCGTGGCTCCCCCAGGGGTTACAGCGGACGATCCGTGACAGGCCGAGCCAGCCCCCGCGCCACGGCCCATGCCGCTCGATCGCCTGCATCGTATAGTCCGAGCAGGTCGGCAGATGGCGGCATTTCGGCCCGATCAGCGGAGATATGAACCACTGATAGACCCGGATAAGGCCGCGCATCGCGAGCGAAAAGGGGTCGCGCCGCATGAGGTTAACCCGTTTCAAATCACACGCACTTGTTAGCTTTTAATCGGAAGCGGCACAACAGAGG
>JBAYOU010000161.1:0-4733 GCA_041678065.1 Parvibaculum sp.
AAGAAGCCTGGGCGCCGGATGAATAGGCACTCCTTCTGCCAATTTTTTTGAAGCGGAAGCGGTTTTTTTTTTGCTAGGCTCCCCACCGAACGTAGATGCCCTCGGGGGCAGATCAAAATGGGGCGGGGGTCAATGCAGGCATTTCAGGACTTTGTAGGACAGATCAACGATCTTCTCTGGGGCTGGCCGATGCTCATCGCCATTGGCGGTGTCGGACTTTATCTGACCATCGGCCTGCGCTTTATGCCCTGGCGGAAAATTCCCGAAGGTTTCGCCACTTCTTTCGCACCCTCCCGCGGGAAGGGTGAGATTTCTCCATTTCAGGCGCTTGCAACCGCGCTCGCCGCCACTGTGGGCACAGGCAATATTGTCGGCGTTGCCACTGCGATTTACTGGGGCGGGCCCGGCGCGCTTTTCTATATGTGGGTGATTGCCTTCATCGGCATGGCCACGAAATATTCTGAAGCGGTCTGCGCCGTCGCCTATCGCGAGAAAGATGCGCTCGGCAATTTCGTCGGTGGGCCGATGTACTACATCAAGAATGGTGTTGGCCCGAAATTCCCGAAACTCGCCATGGTTCTCGCCCCGGCCTTCGCCATTTTCACCGCTTTTGCGGGCTTCGGCATCGGTAATACGGTGCAGGCGAACTCCGTCGCAAAGGTGATGGAATCGAGCTTTGGCGTGCCGACCATTGCGACCGGCCTTTTCGTCATGGTCACTGTCGGCCTCGTGCTGGTGGGCGGGTTGAAGCGTATTGCGGAAGTCGCAAGTGCACTCGTTCCTACAATGATCGTCATCTATGTCGGCAGCGGCATTGCCATTCTTGCCGCGAATTATGCGGCGCTCCCCGATGCTTTTGAACTCATCTTCAAGCATGCCTTCACACCGGCTGCGGCAGAAGGCGGCTTCCTTGGCGCGACTGTGGTGATGGCCATTCGCTGGGGTTTTGCGCGAGGCATTTTTTCCAATGAGGCGGGACTTGGTTCCGCTGCCATCGTTCACGCGGCAGCAAAGACCAACAATCCGATCGAGCAGGGTCTTGTCGGCATGATTGGCGTCTTCATTGACACAATCGTCGTCTGCACCATTACGGGCCTCGTCATCATCACATCGGGCGTGTGGACATCAAGTGCCAATGGCCCCGCGATGACGGCGGATGCCTTCCAGGCAACACTCGGCTTTGGCGGAATGGTCGTCGCCATATCGCTCGCGCTCTTCACCTACACGACGCTGCTTGGCTGGAGCTATTATGGCGAGCGGGCGCTTGTCTTCCTGTTCGGCGTGAAGGCGATCATGCCCTATCGCATTATCTGGGTACTGCTTATCCCGATCGGCGCGACGATGAGCCTTGATCTCGTCTGGGGTATTGCGGATGCGCTGAATGCGATGATGGCAATACCGAACCTGATCGCGCTCATTATCCTCGCGCCCGTTGTCTTTGCGATGACGCGAAATTACTGGAACAAGGAAGGCTGATCGCCCAGTAACTTAGAAGAGGCACTCAGAAGGGGCGGCGGGATTTCATGGCGGCAGCAAGCGTGCCGTCATCAAGATAATCAAGCTCGCCGCCCACCGGTACGCCGTGAGCAAGCCGCGACACGGTGATGCCCAGCCCCGATATGCGGTCGGTGATGTAATGCGCGGTCGTCTGACCATCGACCGTTGCATTCATCGCAAGCACGATTTCGTTTATCGCGCCCGAGCCGCCGTCGAGCCGTTCCACCAGTTTGCCTATATTGAGATCATCCGGCCCCACGCCATCAAGCGCTGAGAGCACACCGCCCAGCACATGGTAGCGGCCCTTATGGGCGCCTGCGCGCTCTAACGCCCAGAGGTCGCCCACTTCTTCCACGATACAAAGCACATGCGGGTCGCGCGTTTCATCCGTGCAGATGGCGCAGGGGTCTTGCGTGTCGATGTTGCCGCAGCTTGAGCAGATACGCGCCTTCTCCGCCGCATCCGCCATTGCAAACGCGAGCGGGCTCAGCAGCGTCTCTTTTTTCTTGATGAGTTGCAGCACGGCGCGCCGCGCAGAACGCGGCCCAAGGCCCGGCAGCTTTGCAAGAAGCGCGATCAGACGCTCGATTTCCGGCCCGGTAACGGCCATGCCTCAGAACCCGAGGCCCGGCGGAATCGGCAATCCGCCCGCAACAGACTTCATCTTCTCCGCCGCAAAGGCTTCCGCCCTCGACTTCGCGTCAGCGCAGGCGGCAACGATGAGGTCTTCGAGGATCTCGCGCTCTTCCTCTTTCATCAGCGAGGGGTCGATTGACACCTTCTTTACCTCGCCCTTGCCCGACATGAGAATCGTGACCATGCCGCCGCCCGAGCGCCCCTCAAGCTCGGCGGCTTCAAGTTCCTTCTGCATGTCCGCCATGCGGGACTGAAGCTGCTGTGCCTGCTTCATGATGTCGAACATGTTTTTCACGCTTCGGGCTCCCTGTTGTCATACTCGGCTGCAAAAGCATCGGGGTCGATGCCGGGATCTTCGGGGTCGGCGGGCATGATTTCCTCGCCTTCGGGCAGAATGAGATCGGGCTCGCGCACATGAACGATTTCCGCACCGGGAAACACGGCAAGCGCCGCCTTCACCAGCGGGTCTTCCTTCGCGCGCTCCTTCGCCTCATCCTCCCGTGTCTTTGCCTGTTCGCGCAGCGTTGGCGCAGCAGCCGCTGCCCCCACCGCGCGGGCGATGGAAACGAACCAGCGCTGGCCGGTTACCCGCGACAGAGCTTCCGACAATTCATTCGCAATGGTGTTAGGCGTGCCTTCCAGCAGGCTGATCTCGATGCGGCCTGTTTCGAAGCTGACCACGCGCACGCCTGCTTCAAGCACGCTTTTGAGCTTGATCTCGCGGTGTTCTGCAAGAAGCGTCAGCACATCTTCGATGCTTGAAATAACGACCGCGGGCGCAGCCTTCTGCGGTGCCGGGCGTGGCTCCATCCGGACGGAGGACACGGAACGCAACTGCGCGCGCGGCCCATCCGGCGGCAACACAGAGCCACGCGACGATGCAGAACCACCGCCGCCGCCGCTATTCCTCAATTGCTCGACAAGCTCTTCCGGCCCTGGCCCATCTGCCACATAGGCGAGGCGCACAAGCACCATCTCCGCCGCCGCAATGGGGCGGGCGGATGCCTGCACTTCGCTCAAGCCCTTTAGCAGCATCTGCCATGTGCGCGACAGCACACGGATCGGCAGTTTCTTTGCCATCTCGCTGCCGCGCTGGCGCTCCGTTTCCGACATGGCGACATCATCGCTCGCGCTTTCAACAAGCTTGAGGCGCGTCAGCCAATGGGTCAGTTCCGCAAGATCGGAAAGCACAACCGCAGGGTCTGCCCCCACATCATATTGCGCGCGCAATTCGGTGATCGCGCCGCCGATATCTCCCTTCATCAGAAGGTCGAAGAGATCGAAAATGCGGGCGCGATCGGCAAGGCCCAGCATGTCGCGCACGTCTGCCTCGCACACACCATTTTCGCCATGCGCAATGGCGCGGTCGAGCAGCGACAGCGCATCACGTGCCGAGCCATCTGCCGCACGGGCAATGAGCTTGAGTGCTGCTTCTTCCGCCTCAACCGTTTCCTGCGCTGCCACCTTGCCGAGAAGCCCAGCAAGCTCTTCCACTGAAAGGCGGCGGAGATCAAAGCGCTGGCAGCGCGACAGCACTGTCACCGGAACTTTTCGGATTTCGGTCGTGGCGAAGATGAACTTCACATGGGCGGGCGGCTCTTCCAGCGTTTTCAGCAAGCCGTTAAAGGCCTGCTTGGAGAGCATGTGCACCTCGTCGATGATGTAAACCTTATAGCGCGCGGAAACGGGCAGATAGCGCACGCTCTCAATGATCTCGCGAATATCGTCAATGCCGGTGCGGGACGCCGCGTCCATTTCGATCACATCGACATGGCGCGATTCCATGATCGCTTCGCAATGGACGCCTAGGCCATCCATCTGCACGGATGGCTTGTCGATGCCGGGCTTCTCATAGTTGAGCGCGCGGGCAAGAATGCGCGCCGTTGTCGTTTTGCCGACACCGCGCACGCCGGTCAGCATGAAGGCATGGGCAACACGGTCCGTCTCGAAGGCGTTGCGGAGCGTCCGCACCATCGCCTCCTGTCCCACCAGATCCTCGAAAACGGTCGGACGGTATTTGCGGGCAAGCACCTGATAGCCCGCAGGTGTCGCAGCCTTCACAGGCGCGGGTGCAGGCTCATCCCCCAGATTGAAGCCCGGCTCCGTTGCTGGATCGGGCTTATGGGGCGGCACCTCTTCTCCGGATGCGAGATTTTCCACGCTGTCATCCATGGAAATCGCGCGCTCCTTCAGGACTTGAGTGGCAGGAATAAGGTGGGAGACTGGACAGCGACCCGAGCGAAACTCGTTACGGCTGCTTCCTTCCGGACCTGACCGGGTTGGCGAGGGACTCGTCCGCGCCAGCCTCCCGAAGGGACTATATCAGGGGAAAGGGCGGCTTATGCAAGGCTTGGAGGATATTCTGGGCACCGAATCCCCGCTTCCCCACAGGAGATTGAGGGAATTTGCGCCCTGTGCCAGTCTGCGCCACCTCAACATTCACAATAATAACCGGAAACGCCGATGCCTCTGCCCAGTAACCCCAACATCTTCGCCAACAATCCGCTCGATCGCGCGAGCTACCGGCGCGCCGATGATGCCTGGATCAAGGAGCAGCTTGCGAATCCGGCAAGCCTTTTCGTGCCTTTCCGCCGTGAAAG